>JAYWBE010000229.1:0-1674 GCA_043781715.1 Gemmatimonadaceae bacterium | reverse complement strand
GCGCCGTAACCGTTATCTCTTGTGGCGACTACACCGGCTCAACCAGTCCAATTCAACCCAAGCTTCTCCCACCGACCCGGATTGTCGGAGCATCCTTTGCGCTAGTGGCAGGTGGCTCGATCGCCAAGGCAGTAAAATGGGGCCCGAGCCACTCGAGGGTCGACCAAAGCGTCTCGGCTATGGTCGGACCGGAGGGCGCCACGCTTTCGCTCCCCGGCGCAGATTTCTCGATGACCATACCGGCCGGCGCGCTCAGCGGTCCGACGGCGATCACGGTCGTCGCGAGGGGTGGTGCGTTCGTCGTCTACGACATGCTTCCCCACGGCCTGCGGTTCATGCTTCCGGTGACCGCCGCTCAGGGTCTCAGTACGACCGCGACCTACGGTACGTCCGCGGGCAACGGCGTCAGAACGGCGTATCTGCGGGACGGAAGGGAGCAGATCGGGTTCGACGGATCTGCGTCGCCGGCGGAGCTCGAGGCAGTCACGACGTATTTCTACGGGGCTCAGCGCGTTGCCGAGACGCAGTTCTGGATTCTCAACCACTTTTCCCGCTACATCCTCATCTCGGGTGTGTGGGTGTCGGTCGAGGACTGAGTTCGCTATCTGATTTGCAGAATCGATCACGTGGGTCACCGCGAGGGATTCGAACATGAATGAATTCACAGTCTGGCAGCTTCATGACGCAGACTGATCCGGAAGGCGCGCGGGGGCTCGTTGATCGCGCCCGCGACGCCGAACGGCGCGGTGACACCGCGAGATCACTCGGATTGTACGACGACGCGATCGAGGCTCTCGACCGCGAGCAGGATATGTCCCTTCTCGCCGACACTCTACGGTGGAAGGGCACGCTTCACCGCGAGCAGGGCGAAACCGAGGCCGCCTATCGCTGCTACACGCAGAGTTTGATTCACGCCGAGAAGTGCGGCTCGATCAGCTGCAAGGCGCACGGCTTCAATTGCCTCGCCATCGTCGCGCAGCGCCGCGGCAATCTCGTCGAGAGCGAGAAGCTCTACACGCAAGCCGCGGAGTTTGCGGGAAAAGCGGGTGATGTCCGCCTTCTCGGAATGATCGAACAGAACCGGGGCGTCCTCTTCAACATGCGCGGCAACTTCGTCGCCGCCGAAGCTCGCTACTCCAACAGCCTCGGCGCGTTCGAGAGCGCGAATGACGATGAGGCCGTATCGTGGGTGCTCAACAACATCGGCATGCTCTACACCAAGCTCGGTCATTACTCGCGCGCGATCGAGACGTTCGAGAGGGGATTGACGATCGCGAAATCGCGCCATGATTCGCTCGTCGAGAGCATTCTTGTCCTGAACCTGGCCCAGGCCTGGGTGGCAGTCGGGAAGCTCGACGACGCCGAGAAAGCATGCGCGTCGTCACTCGAAGGAGCGCGGACGCGCGGCGACCATCTCACGATCGCGGAAGCGCTCAAATGCCGGGCGAGAATCGAGCGCGAACGGGGAGCATTCCACGAGAGCATTGCTACGCTCCGGATCGGAATCTTCGAAGCCGAGGGTCTCGAGGACCGGCTGCTTCAGGCCGAGATGCTCCGCGAGTTCGGGCAGACGTCGAGGGCGCTCGGGAACTCCGCGGATGCCCGTCTGGCGTGGCGGGAGGCGGCCGAGTCTTTCGAGGATGTGGGCGCCCAGCACGAGGCCGCCGAGATCAA
>JAYWBE010000228.1:0-5418 GCA_043781715.1 Gemmatimonadaceae bacterium | reverse complement strand
GTCAGCGATCTGATCGCCGCTCCCTTTTCCGCGACGAGCGAAAGAGTTTCGCTGACAAAGGCGTAGGTGGAAGCGATCCGTCGGGCGAGTGAGTCGTGCGAGTACGCTTCGCTCAGGATTCCGATGCGGCCGCGAATCCCGTAGTAGTTGGTGCCGAAGCGCGGACGCGCATCGTATGTCGCCCAGCCTTCGTGCACGCTCGTATCCGCCCGGGCGCCAGGCTCGTCGGAGATGAAGTTTCCGTAATCGAATACCTCGAAGCCGTGACGCGTCCGCATTCGCTCGCGCAGAACCGGAAGCAGCGAGTCTCGCGCGTATACTCCTCCGAACACGGCCGCCGGACTCAGCGACGGAGAATAGGTGAGCGCGTATCCGTGAAAGCTCCCGTCAGTGGTGTGAAGATCCACGAACACGTCCGGATCCCAGGTATTGAACATCGCCAGCGAGGCGCGCGTCTCCGGAGCTTCCGCCTTCACGTAGTCGCGGTTGAGATCGAGGTTCTGCGCATTGGGTCGGACGCCCACCATCTCGGGCCCATTCTGCTCTGTGCGATTCACCGCCTGAGCTGCGAAGCGCTCGTTGCCGTCGGCGTTGTAGATCGGGACGGCGATCAGCACGATCGAGTCGAGAACGTTCGGCTTGATCGAGAAGGTGAGATCGCGAAGCAGCGCCAGCAGCGCGTCTTTCCCCTCCACTTCGCCTGCGTGGATGTTGCCCTGAACGTACACAATCGGCCGGCCCAATCGATTCGCCTCGGATGGCGTGGAAACGAGCGGGCGTGACGCGATGATGTAAGGAATGTCGCGTCCTTCATTCGTTTTGCCGATCGAGCCGAACACCAGCGGCGCCCGCAGCGCGCGCAGCGAGTCGAGAAACTTTCTGACGTCCTCGTAGTGGGAGGTCTCGCGATATCGTGTCTGCTCGGGACGAGTGCGGGGATAGTCAGCCGGACTCAATGGTTTGCGCACAGTAGGCGCGCACGCGGCGAGCCCGAGCACTGCCGCGACCGCGAGAAACGATGAACGCACTTCGGCCGGCACTCCTCTCCTCACGAGCGCTCGTCGGGATAGAAGACCTGCCTCCGACGAGCCATCTCGAGCAGCACCTCCGCTGGCTCGAACCGCCCCGGAAAGCGCGCGTTGAGATCCTCGAGCCGCTGCACCACGATCTGAATGCCGAGTGAATCCATGTAGCGGAATGGTCCGCCGCGGAACGGAGGGAACCCGATTCCAAATACCGCCCCAACGTCGCCATCGCGTGACGAGCGAACGATCCCGTCGCTCAGGCACCGCGCGGCTTCGTTGAGCATCGCCAGAACCGTCCGCTGCTGAATCTGTACGGCCGGCATCTCCGGTCGCGCCGGCGTCTCGGCCCCGGTAGTAGGCGCGATGGATTTCACAATCGGAATGCTTCCCGGCGCAAGGAACAGAGCGTACACCGAGGGATCAACCTCGCCCTTCTTCCCTTCCTTGTCGTAGGTGAAAAAGCCCTTCTTCGACTTTCTCCCATAACGTCCCGCCGCAACGACGGCCTGAATCGATTTCGCCGGCTGCATCCGGTCCGGATACGCTTCGGACATGATCTTCCCCGCCTTGGTCGCGACATCGAGTCCGACTTCATCGATGAGCGTGATCGGGCCAACGGGAAATCCGAAATCGACGAGCGCCTTGTCGATTATGTCTACCGCGACGCCCTGATCCAGCAGAATGGCCGCCTCGTTGATGTACGGCGCTAGAATCCGGTTGGCGTAGAATCCCGGCCCGTCGTTCACGACGATGACGGTCTTTCCGAGCTTCTTCCCGTATGCCACGGCCGTCGCCGTCACCTGCGGATACGTATCCGCGGTCGTGATCACCTCGAGAAGCGGCATCTTGTGCACCGGAGAGAAGAAGTGCATTCCGAGCACGCGCTCGGGACGACTCGATGCCTGGGCGATCAGTCCGATCGGAATCGTAGATGTATTAGTGGCGAAGATCGCGGAGGGGTGGATCGACGCCTCCGTCTCGCGCAGAACCTGATGCTTGATCGCGAGATCCTCGAACACTGCCTCGATCACGAGATCGACGTTTCCGAAGCCGGAGTAGTCGACGGTGCCGCCGAGCAGCGCCATGTAGTCGCTGTACTGGATTTTCGTGATCTGCTTTCTGGTGAGCCGCTCTTTGAGAATGTCGCGCACCGCCGCGTATCCCTTCGCCACGCGTGTGTGATCCGCGTCCTTGAGGCGGACCAGACTCCCGTGCTGCACCGCGATCGATGCGATGCCCGCTCCCATGAATCCGGCGCCGATGATCGCGATCTTGTTGACCGGAAGCGGCTCGAACGCGGAGACGGGCAGATCCGGGAACTGTGAGGGCTCGACGCCAGGATCCTTCTTCAGCTCGTTCGTCGCGAAGAAAAGGAAGATCAGCTGCCGCGACACATCGGTCATCGCCATCTCGCCGAAACGGCGAGCCTCCTCGCGATACCCGTGTGCAACGCCCTTCTCGTAACCGGCGGCGATGACATCGATCGCGGCGATCAGCGCGGGATAATGTCCGCGCGATTTGGCGAGCGTCTGCTCGCGAGCCTTCCTGAGCACGATCGCGCGGCCCGCCGGATTCCCATCGATGAGGAGGCCCTTCACTCCTCCCGTGTGCCGCTCGCTCTTCCTTCTTCCCTCCGCCACCTCGCGTGCCCGCTGAATCGCGACGCTGCGGAGTATGGACGGGTGCACGAGCTCATCGATCAGCCCGATCTCGAGCGCTTTCCTGGCGCGGACCTGCTTCCCCGTGAGAATCATGTCCAGCGCATTGGTGAGGCCGATTCTGCGCGGCAGCCGCTGTGTCCCGCCCGCGCCGGGAATCAGTCCCAGTTGTACTTCGGGAAGACCGAGGATGGTCTTCGCATGATCGGTCGCAATGCGATAGTGGCACGCGAGCGCGGTCTCCAGTCCTCCGCCCAGGCACGCGCCATGTATTGCGGCGATTATCGGCACCCGAAGGTGTTCGATCGAGTCGAGAAGCATCTGACCATCCCTGCTCAGCCGCTCGGCGTCAGTCGCCGTCTTGAGCTGCAAAAACTCCTCGATGTCGGCCCCCGCAATCCACACGTCGGGCTTGCCGCTCACGAACACCGCGGCGTTGACGGTCGTGTCGCGCTCGAGCCTGCTCACCAGCGCGACGAACTCGTCCTTCACCGCGCGGTTCAGCTTGTTGACCGACTCGTTCGGGAGATCGAACGTTATGATCGCGATGCCGTCCGTGACCTCGACTGAGAGCGCCGGCTTCCATCGCGTCCCGACGAGCCCTCCGATCGTGACTTCCGAAGTCGGGCTCATTGTGTTCTCTCTACCACCATCGCGAAGCCCATACCCCCTGCCGTGCACACGGTCATCAGTCCGAACTGTCCGCCGCGGCGCCGTAGCTCGTGCAGAAGCGTCGTCGTGATTCTCGCACCGGTCGCCCCGAATGGATGGCCAATGGCGATCGAGCCGCCCATGACGTTGAGCTTCGCTCTGTCCACCTCGCCCACCGGCTGCGAGAAACCCGCGCGCTCGGCCCATACCTTCGACTCGAATCCCTTGAGATTCGACAACACCTGTGCGGCGAACGCTTCGTGCATCTCCACCAGGTCGATGTCCTTCAACGAGAGGCCGGCGCGCTTGAGCGCGACCGGCGCCGCCAGCACCGGCGCCTGGAGTAGCTGCTCTCCCGGATCGAGCGCCGCGTAGGCGTACGACCTGATTATCCCGAGCGGAGGATAGCCGAGCGCCTTTGCCTTCTCCTCGCTCATCAGCAGAACGCAGGCGCCGCCATCGGTGAGAGGCGACGAATTACCCGCCGTCACGCTGCCGTACTTTCTGTCGAACACGGGCCTGAGCGCCGCTAGCTGCTCGTAGCTCGTGTCCTCGCGAATCCCGTTGTCCGACGTCAGCACACTGTCGAACTTGGGCGGCACGTAAACCGGCATGATCTCAGCCGTCAGTCTTCCATCGGCGGTGCCGGCGGCCGCGAGCCGGTGCGAGCGGAGCGCGAAATGGTCCTGCTCTTCGCGCGCTATCGCGTTGAGCTTGGCCATCTTCTCCGCCGATTGTCCCATCGTCTCGCCGGTCGACGGTTCGGCGATCGCCGGCGTGATGGGAATGAAATCCTTCGGACGCAGGCGCGCGAGAATCCTGAGCCGCGAGGGCAGCGACTTCGCCTTCGACGCCAGGACGAGCGTCTCGGCAAACCCCTGTGAATGGAGTACCGGGATGTTGGAGAGAGATTCCGAGCCGCCGGCAATCGCGACATCGAGGTGGCCGAGAGCGATCTGGTCCGCGGCATCGGTTATCGCCTGGTTCGCCGAGGCGCACGCTCTGCTGACGCTGAACGCCTGGACGCCTTTTGGCAGGAGCGGCAGCAGCGAAACCTCACGCGCGATGTTCGGCGCGAGCACTGAAGGAATCACCGTGCCGAACACGAGCGCCTGCACTTCCTTCCCGTCCAGATTCGTGCGCTGCAACAATTCCGCTACGCACAGCTTGCCGAGGTCGATCGCGGAAATCGTCTTGAGAGCAGTTCCAGCTTTTGCAAATGGCGTCCGCACGCCCGCAACTATGGCGACGCGGCGCCCGTTCCCGAATGTTGCCATGCAGGGAACATAGACGGGCGCCGTTTATCTATCTAGGACGTGCCCTTCTCTCTCGTGGCACGCTCTTTCTCGAGCAGCCGCCGCTTGCGCTCGAGGCCCCATCGGTATCCACCGAGAGCGCCGCTCTGCCTTACGACACGATGACAGGGGATGACGACGGCGGCTCTATTGTTCGCGCACGCGCTTGCCACCGCCCGCACCGCTTTCGGAGTTCCAATCGCCTTCGCAATTTCGCCGTACGAGCGCGTCTGGCCAAACGGAATCTCCTGCAGCTCACGCCATACCCTCCACTGAAACGCCGAGGCCTGAATGTCGAACGGGATGTCAGGCCGTGCTCGATCGCCATCTACGGCGGCGACGATTTTCGCCACCCAGGTGCCGAGCGAGCTCGACGAAGTAGTGACGCGCGTGCGGGTTGCGGCTGGAAACTCGGTCTCGAGCGCAGCTTTCAGATTCTTCGCATCATCGCCCAGGGTCACCGAGCAGACGCCGCGATCAGTCGCGGCGACGAGAAGAGTGCCGAGCGATGTCTTCGCGATAACGTAGTCGATGCGTGCTCCCGCGCCGCCACGACGGTAGGTCGCGGGTGTCATCCCGAGCCTTTTGTCGGAGTCGCCGTAAACTCTGCTGCTGGAGCCGTAGCCGGCACCGAAAGTAGCGCGGCTCACGGTCTCGCCGCGCTTGAGCTCGCCCTTGAGCCGCTCGCTCTTTCGCGCGCGGATGTACTGCGCCGGTGTCAGTCCGAGGAGCTCCTTGAATTTTCGCTGGAGATGATGCGGGCTGAGTCCAGACTCCTCGCCCAGCAGC
>JAYWBE010000227.1:0-1682 GCA_043781715.1 Gemmatimonadaceae bacterium | reverse complement strand
TGATCTCAGCCGTCGATGCGAAAGCGATGCTCTCTGTCGTTGGGAAAAATCCGATACTTGATAAGATCGCTAGTGAAGTCAACGAGCGCCTTCAGCGTATGATTAGAAGTCTTTGAGGTGAATGCAGGTCGAATCATACCAACGCGAGTCGATCGAGGGCACCATCGGCGCTGCGCCACCCACACCTCCGTGGCACAGCTCACCCGCGCACGAAGTGCTCTTGGCGGTAGACGGTAGTGCCAGCGGCATTCCTGAGGCAAGGATGGAAGCTCTCACGCCCTCGCCAGCCCGCGCCTTAGCGGGTCGCGGCCATCTCTTCATGGCGGCACGCGGCGGAGCAGCTGTGCATTCAGAGAGACTACGGTTTCCTGCAGCGGGTGTTTTGGGAATCGATCGATAGTATCGCGGTTCCGACTACCGGCATTGTGGTCTCTATTCTCGCCGGTAGTCTGCAATTATCATCGGTCAGATGAATCCGGATGACGCCCTCCCCTTTGTAATGTCGAGGATCACGCACTCGCATCTCGACCAGGATTACCCGCAATTCTCCCATCGGAGTCGGAATGATTTCGCGGCGAATCACGCTTACCGTGGTTGGGTTTCGTGAAAGGTCGAAATGGCGGTCGAAGCGGTATGTCGCGCCCGGGGTCATTGAAAGAGTGCGGATGAAATACATGAAGGACAGCTCGTCCAGAGGCGTATTGCTCAGGCTTTGGCCAGTCTCTCCCTTCGCCGATTTCCATTTTCTCTCATCGGGATAGAGGTCAACCGACTCCTCGTGGTGTGTTAAAGGATTTCGCTCCTGCTTGAAGAAACGGAGCGACGAGCCTCGAAGCGGATCGAACCACGATGAGCTACGGCTGACCGCGGTGATGAGTGCGATGCGAACCCGGGAATCGAAACGCAGGAGGTATGTGCTGGTCCCGCGGACATCAACCGGACCTTCGATCCACATTGTCGCCGTTCCGACTTTGCTGCCGTTCGCGACGTGAACTTCGTATGTGAGCTTTTCTCCAACGGAGAAGGGCAGGGTGGTGTTCTCGACGGGCGCACGACCACTGGCGCAGAATCCGATGACTGTGAGAGCAACCAGCCCGGGTCGTCCGAGGCGGATGGCCCAGCGCGCACGTTGGGGAAAGCGTGGCCCCGGTGCCTCGAGGAGGGAGCGCGGTATCATCCTTCAAGATGCTGAACCTTGACGCGACTGACTGTCGGGGAGCACGAACGAACTTTTGAGTAAATGGACCGCGCTCCGGTGAGGGAAAGCCTTACACACATTTGGCAGACTTGGATGACCGGCCCATCGCGGGTGAGGAAAACTCCCACAAAAAAACAGGACATCTCCGACGGACGCGGACTGCTTCCTGTTGCACCTTCTCATCATGGGATTCTACGAAGAAAGACCTCCACGTCACGGACACCGCACTCCGTCTGAACTGGCTGAAGATGAGATCCTCTCGGCTGTTCACGGGGATTACTGCGGGATGCCGGCAGATTTCAAAGAGACCGGACCAACGATCGGCACTGAATCCCTGCGTTTGACCCACGTCTCACTGCTCCCATGGGCTGACGCGCATCCTCTCTCACATCCACATCGGTAAAGCACCTTCGCGGTAGCGCGGGGCGTGCGCCAACTCCAATCGAAAGTCTTGCGCGGGCGAAGAAGCCCTAAAGGAGCAGAA
>JAYWBE010000226.1:0-5439 GCA_043781715.1 Gemmatimonadaceae bacterium | reverse complement strand
ACTTGAGGATCTTGGTTACTACGCCCGCGCCGACGGTGCGGCCGCCCTCTCTGATGGCGAAGCGAAGGCCTTCGTCCATCGCGATCGGTGTGATGAGCTCGATCGTCATCTGAACGTTGTCCCCCGGCATCACCATCTCCATCCCTTCAGGAAGCTCTACCGTTCCGGTCACGTCGGTCGTTCTGAAGAAAAACTGCGGCCTGTAACCCTTGAAGAACGGCGTGTGTCGCCCGCCCTCTTCCTTGGTCAGCACGTAGACCTCGGCGTTGAACTTGGCGTGGGGCGTGATCGAGCCCGGCTTGGCCAATACCATGCCGCGCTCCACGTCCTCCTTGTTGATGCCTCTAAGAAGTAGGCCCACGTTGTCACCAGCCTGGCCATCGTCCAGGAGCTTCCTGAACATCTCAACACCCGTGATGACGGTCTTCTTGTCCGAGTTGAAGCCGATAAGAGAGACTTCCTCTCCAACCTTGATCTTCCCCTTCTCGATGCGCCCGGTCGCGACCGTGCCGCGCCCAGTGATCGAAAACACGTCTTCCACGGGCATCAGGAAGGGCTTCTCGGTCTCACGCTTGGGCTGCGGGATATAGGAGTCCAGCGCGTCCATCAGCTCGCCGATCTTCTTGCCGTACTCGCTATTGGGGTCCCCAGACTCCAGAGCCTTGAGAGCCGATCCCTTGATGATCGGCGTGTCGTCGCCCGGGAAGTCATAGCTCGACAGGAGCTCTCTCACTTCCAGCTCCACCAGGTCCAGCAGCTCCTGGTCGTCCACCATGTCCACCTTGTTCATGAACACGATGATGTAGGGCACGTTCACCTGCTTGGCCAAGAGAATATGCTCTCTCGTCTGCGGCATCGGGCCGTCGGCCGCCGATACCACGAGAATCGCCCCATCCATCTGTGCCGCACCCGTGATCATGTTCTTCACATAATCGGCGTGTCCCGGGCAGTCCACGTGTGCGTAGTGCCGCTTGTCGCTCTCGTACTCCACGTGGGCGGTCGCGATCGTGATGCCGCGCTCCCGCTCTTCCGGAGCCTTGTCGATCTGATCAAATGCCACCGGCGTTGCGAGGCCCTTCTTCGCCTGGATCGCCGTGATCGCCGCCGTCAGAGTCGTCTTGCCATGGTCCACGTGGCCAATCGTCCCGACGTTCACATGGGGCTTCGTACGCTGAAATTTCTCTTTGCTCATTTCTTATCTCGCCTTTGCGGTGACTTTATTGATGATTTCTTCTGCCTTCGACTTCGGTACTTCCTCGTAGTGCGCGAATTCCATCGAGTAGACCGCTCTTCCCTGGGTCATCGACCTGAGCTTCGTGGAATAACCAAACATCTCCGACAGCGGTACCTGCGCATCGATCACCTGCGCCTCGCCGCGCTGAATCATGCCGCCGATTCTCCCGCGCCGCGATGACAGGTCGCCGAGCACGTCACCCATGTACTGATCGGGGGAGACGACCTCGACCTTCATGATCGGCTCAAGGATGATTGCGCCGGCTCTCTTCGCGGCTTCCTTGATGGCCATTGAGCCCGCGATCTTGAACGCCATTTCGCTGGAGTCGACGTCGTGGTACGAGCCGTAGACCAGCTCGGCCTTCACATCGACCATCGGATAGCCGGCGAGCACTCCGCCTTCGAGCGCTTCGCGCATTCCCTGCTCCGCCGGCTTGATGAACTCACGCGGAATCGTTCCGCCGACGATCTTGTCCTCGAAGACAAAACCTTCGCCCTGCTTCGCCGGCTCGATGTTGATCACCACGTGTCCGTACTGGCCCTTGCCGCCCGACTGGCGAATGAACTTTCCTTCCACCTTCTCAACTCTTTTCTTGATCGTCTCTCTATAAGCAACCTGCGGACGTCCAATGTTCGCATCGACATGGAACTCTCGCTGCATCCGGTCGACGATGATCTCGAGGTGGAGCTCGCCCATTCCCGAGATGATCGTCTGTCCCGTCTCTTGATCGGAGTGCACGCGGAAAGTCGGATCTTCCTCGGAGAGCTTCTGCAAAGCAATCGCCAGCTTGTCCTGATCCGCTTTGGTCTTCGGCTCGATCGCGACATCGATGACGGGATTCGGGAACTTCATCGCCTCGAGGACGATCGGCGAATCTTCCATCGTCATCGTGTCGCCGGTGCGCGTGTCCTTGAGTCCGATCGCCGCCGCGATGTCACCGGCGTGAACCTCCTGGATTTCCTCGCGCTTGTTGGCGTGCATCTGGAGGAGGCGTCCCACGCGCTCGCGCTTGTCTTTGGTCGCGTTGTAGACGTAGGAGCCCGACTCAAGCATTCCTGAATACACGCGGAAGAAGGTCAGCTTACCGACGAACGGATCGGTCGCGATCTTGAACGCGAGGCCAGCGAACGGTGCGTCGTCGTCGGGGGCTCTCGTACCCATCTCGCCATTCGGGAGATGTCCCTCAACCGGTGGCACATCAACCGGCGACGGCAGGAAGTCTACAACGGCGTCGAGCATCGCCTGCACACCCTTGTTCTTGAACGCGGCGCCGCAGAGTACGGGCACGATGAACCCACCGACAGTCGCGCTCCGAATGGCGTGGCGAATCTCGTCGTTGGTGAGCGCGGTGCCACTGAAGTACTTCTCGATCATGGCTTCGTCGTGGGATACGGCGGCCTCGATCACGTCGTGGCGGGCCTTTTCCATCGCCTCGCGATACTCCTCGGGAACTTCCGTGATCTCGAACTTCTTGCCGAGGGACTCGTCGTCGAAGATGTATTGCGTGCGCTCGATGACGTCGATGTGGCCGGTAAAGGTCTCACCAGTTCCAACGGGAAGCTGGATCGGATACGCGTTCCTGGTGAGGCGATCCTTGATCATGCGCATGCAGCGATCGAAATCGGCCCCGACGCGGTCCATCTTGTTGGCGAAGATCAGCCGCGGAACCTTGTAGCGATCGGCTTGGCGCCAGACAGTCTCCGTCTGCGGCTCTACGCCGGCGACCGAATCCAGCAGTGTCACGGCGCCGTCAAGAACGCGGAGGGATCTCTCGACTTCGACCGTGAAGTCCACGTGACCCGGCGTGTCGATGATGTTGATGCGGTACTCGATCCCGTTGCGCGTCCAGAACGCCGTGGTCGCCGCGGACGTGATCGTGATGCCGCGCTCCTGCTCCTGCTCCATCCAGTCCATCGTCGCGGTGCCTTCATGCACCTCGCCGATTTTGTGGGTCTTGCCGGTGTAGTAGAGAACGCGCTCGGTCATAGTCGTCTTCCCGGCATCGATGTGGGCCATGATGCCGATATTACGATAGCGGTCGAGCGGGGTGTGGCGTGCCATGATCTCTTGGAAACTCTCTCTATAGAAGCCGCCCCAACAAACAGCTGGAGCCGGTGGTCTCAATTCAACAAAAACGCGGGTGGACCATGGCATCCCTGAACGGGACCGGTATCCATCCGCTGCCGCCGGGTGCACCCGCAGCTGGTTCGCAGGTGGGGACTCGAGGCGCGCCGACCGCGTTTAAGGCGGGTGCCCGCGCGAGCGGGCTGAATCGGCGATTAAATTTTAGTGTAATGCGGACGCGGTAAGCTGCGTTCCGCCATAGCCTTGTAAAGTTATTCGCCGAAGAGCCTAAGTCAATGGGACTGGAATCGAAAAAAGAAGCTTCGCCCCTTGTGTAGTTTTACTTTGTTACATAAAGTACTCTACATCACTTCGGGACACACCGATGCGCCAGAACTCCGCCGCAATAACCTGGACCGCCGCTCTCCTCACTTCGGCCGTCGGAGCTGCCCTCCTCTTCTCCGCATGGCCAGGGATCAACTGGGCAATCTGGGTAGCCGCGGCCTCGATCTCGGTGATCCTCTCCCGAATCGTGGGTCAAGAAAAGCTCGAGGGACCGCTGATTGTATTGTTGAGCTGGGCAACCGTGCTCAGCTTCGGGCTGGCTGTCAGGGACAACGACATGATCCGGTTCTTCGTCGTGATCAGCGACGCGATGCTCCTCGGCCTCGCCGTCGTCGTCGTGGGCTCCGAGTCCTGGAGCGCGCTCTCAGCAAAAATGCTGGCAGCGGTGCCTTTCCTGGCACCATTCCGGGTCTGGCGGGCGACCGCGTACGAAGCGGCTGACGCTCCGCAGTCAATCTCCTCGCCCAGAGCCAGGTCGATAATCAGAGGAACTCTGCTATCCGCGCCGATCGTACTCATTCTCATCATGCTGCTCGGCAGCGCTGATCCTGTAATACGGTGGGGCACCGACCGGATTACGGAGTGGCTCCCGGACTGGTCATTCCCACCTCGATTGCTTTTCTTCGGCTTCCTGCTCTCGATCACCCTGGGCGCGAATTCGATCTCGTCGCGACAGGGCGAAGCGAGGCTCCCCAAACTGCCAGCACTGAATGGAACATCCACTGTCGGCCTCACCGAGCAGCGAATGATGCTCTGGAGCGCCGCAGTTGTACTCTGGCTCTTTGTGTTGCTTCAGACCTCCTATTTCATTCACCCGCCACCGGTGGCGATCGATAGCGGCGTTACGTTTGCCGAGTACGCCCGCCGGGGATTTGGAGAGCTTTCATTCGCGGTGACGATTGTCGGCGCGATCATCCTGATACTCGAATACGCGCGTCCCGCTGACGCGACCGAGCGTGACCGGCGGATGCTGACTCGGCTCGAGCTCGCGCTTCTCGTCGCGCTCGAGTTGGTGCTCGTCTCCGCGTTCCGGCGAGTGATCCTCTACGAGCAGGCTTACGGATTCACGACTGGTCGACTGTTCCCGCAGGCGTACATGCTCGCCATGTCTCTCGTGCTGATCGCGCTCGCGATTGAAGTCACACGGGGCTCGATCTCCGTTTCCTTCGGAAGGCGCGTGGCGGAGATTGCCCTGGGAGTGTTCACGGTGCTGGTCTTCTGGAACTACGAAGCGTGGATCGTCAACCGAAACATCGATCGCGCGTCGCAAAGCGGGAAATTCGACTGGCATTACGCCAGGAGGCTATCGCGGGACGCGATCCCAGCACTGATCTCACGGCACGCGGAGCTACCTCCGGACGCGCGCGCTGGTATCGAAGCGTGGCTTGCCTGCACTCCGCTCCCGACAGAGCGTCGATGGTTTGAATGGAACCGAAGCGTGCGCGCGACTGATCGCGCACTGCGCGGCTGGAACAGGGCGCCGTGCTTCCGTACTCCCCCGCCACAGCCGGGCGCCGACACGTCTCTGACTACTTCGACTCGACCTTGGGCCGGACGAGCAAGTAGAGGGGCCAGCTCAACGCCAGAAGAATGAGCGAATAAACGCTATTCCGCGTGTCGGCCGCGACCGCACCTATCAGGAAGGCGACTGAAAGCACGAACACCCCACCCGTCGTCCACGGATGACCCTTCGCCCTGTACGGCCGCGGAGCCTCGGGCTCTTTCTTCCGGAGTATCAGCAGGCTCGCAAAGGTCAGAGTGTAGTTCGCCACGAAAAAGAAGGCGGTGATCGCAAG
>JAYWBE010000225.1:0-1686 GCA_043781715.1 Gemmatimonadaceae bacterium | reverse complement strand
TTGGTTGAGCTGACTTTACTGACTTGGCTGGTTTGGTTCTAGGCATTGCTAATAAGTAGTTACTGACCAGTCAGTAATATACTGTAGACCCTGCTGTTGCGTCAATTACTTCGCCGCCAGGATCCTTAGGGGTGGGTCGCCTCTGCCGACTCCTTGTCCCGGAAGTGCGCGTTCGTCAGCAGCACTATCGATGTCAGCAGCAGAAACAGCGTCACCGCGCCGAGGATAAGTCCGGTGAGCGCGGCACTCAGGTCGGTCTTCTTTTTCGTCGCCATCACTTCGGCTCCGGTCCGCTCGAGACTCTAGCCTTCGACACGGTGTCGTTCTGGCCGATCTTGGGGACCACGTCGATCCCTTCGATCACCTTTCCAAAAACGGTGTGGACTCCGTTCAGGTGCTTGGTGTTCTGCTCACTGAGCACAATGAAGAACTGGCTGCCGCCCGTGTTCTTTCCCGCGTGTGCCATCGACAGCGCGCCAACTTCGTGCTTGCGCGGATTTCCATTTGTCTCGCAATCGATCTTGTAGCCCGGGCCGCCCGTTCCCACCGGACCCTTGGCGTGCTCCCCGCCCTTCGAGTAGGGATCGCCGCCCTGGACCATGAAATCCTTGATGACGCGGTGGAACTTCGTTCCGTCGTAAAAACCGGAGTTCGCGAGCTTCTCGAAATTGGAGACCGTTTTCGGCGCTTCCTTCTCGTACAGCTCGGCCTTCATGGTGCCTTTGTTCGTTTCTATCGTTGCAAACTTTGTCATTGGTGATTGTGGGAGAGAACTGAGATGAACCGTGGTTATCGGGAAGTCTACTTTACTTCGTCAATCCAAGTTGCTTCATGTAGGTCTGGTTATCCCAGAACAGCCATTCGTGATCCCTCACTCCGGCGTCGCGGCCGCTGCAAGCGATTGTCAGAATGCCGATGACGGTTCCGGCAACAACTGTCGCACCCCTCAGCGTGAGACGCACCTGCTTTCCCGTGTTGCGGCACATCTACGGTCCGTGGTGGAGATTCCTTAGCGGACGGGTGTTGAGATGTCCGACGCCGATACGTTACTTCGGTCCTTCCTGGAAGGCAACTTCGTCGCTAAACCGTGCTCGACGGGCAGATTTCACTGAGCACGCAGATTTCACACTTGGGTGCTCGTGCGACGCAGACTCGCCGCCCGTGAAAGATGAGCAGGTGCGCGAGCAGTGCCCAGTCTTCGCGCGGAAACAGCGGCATCAGATCCTGCTCTGCTTTGACCGGATCCTTCTCCTTCGTAAGGCCGAGGCGGAGACTCAGCCGTCCCACGTGGGTGTCGACGACTACCCCTTCGTTCTTCGCGAACACGTTCCCGAGCACGACGTTGGCGGTCTTGCGGCCGACACCGGGGAGCTTGACCAGCGCGTCCATCGAGTCCGGCACCTCACCGTCGTGCCGCTCGACCAGCGCCTTGCCGAGTCCAATCAGGCTCTTCGTCTTGTTGCGGAAGAACCCCGTGCTCTTGATGATCTCCTCCAGTTTTTCCGGCGGCGCGTCGGCAAGCGCCCCCGCCGTCGGGAATGCCTCAAAGAGCAACGGCGTCACCATGTTCACGCGCTTGTCCGTGCATTGCGCGCTCAGGATAGTCGCCATCAATAACTGGAGCGGCGTCTTGTAGTCGAGCTCGGTGTGTGCGTCCGGATATTCGCGCTTGAGACGGGAAAGAAC
>JAYWBE010000224.1:0-15758 GCA_043781715.1 Gemmatimonadaceae bacterium | reverse complement strand
GCCAAGGATTGCCGTAAAGAAGGGCTCTACAGTCGCGATGATCGCCGTCCTAACCGGGCCAAGCACCGACAGACCTTTGATGAGCGTCGAGAACGCGATTACGGTCGACACGAGCGCCAGGAGAAAAATATTCGACCAGATGGCTGTCCCTCTGGGGACAAAAAGCTCACCGGCCAAGAGCGCCACGACCACAAACGAGATTGCTGCTCCAACTATCAGCAGGAAAGTCGAGAGCAGGGCGGGTATGCCATCCTGCACGTGTTCGAGGGCCGGCAGATACGCGGAGTAGAGCAGAGCCGACCCGAGAGCCAGCATCACACCGATCGGGTTGAGCTTCTCTGTTGGTGCTCCAACCATGATCATCACCCCCACAAGCGCCAGAATTAGAGCGAACACGCGTATGGGCGTCAATCTCTCAGTTCTTCGGATAGCTGCGAGTAGCGCTACCCACGCCGGATACGTATAAAACAGAAAGGCGAGCGGCGCAATCGGTATATACTCGAGTGCATGAAGACTCAGATAGGTAATCAGCGCCTGGCCGACTCCACCTATCAGCATGAGCTGAACGATCCGCTGTCTGGGGAGTGAGCGGATCTGCTTTATCCGAGCCGCTGCGCCAAGAAGCACTGCTCCCAGGACATAACGCCAGGCCATTGCCGTAAGGAGAGGAACGCCAGCGTTCGTCGTCAGAACGGTGAGGACGGAAATCGACCCGAAGCTGAGAGCTGATACCACGATCAGCAGTGTGGCGCTGCCGACCGACGTGTCTGAGGATTCCATCGGACGAATGTAGCTTTACAAGATATTCCGGGCCATTTTTGGACGGCAACGCTCGCTCTGGATCGAACGCGCATAAAAATGACCTCTACGACACTCACCGGACAGCCAGCCTCTCCTGCAACGGCAGCGCAGGAAGAGTTCAAGGATCTCGGTTTCGGCTCCGAGGTAGCGAAAGGCACACGCCGTCGCCTGCTAAATCGAGATGGGAGTTTCAATGTAGTTCTTGATGGGCTCAACCCGCTGTCTTCGCTGAGTCTCTATCACTGGCTGCTCACGATCTCGTGGCCGCGGTTCCTCTCCTTCATCGCCGGCTCCTATATCGCCGTTAACGCTCTCTTCGCGTTTGCGTTTCTCCTTCTTGGATCGGATGCGCTTCAATCGAGTGCGGGCAGTTTCACGGGACACCCTTTCTACCGAGCGTTCTTTTTCAGCGTTGACACGTTTGCTACGATCGGCTACGGGAACATCATCCCCGTTGGTGTTGCGGCGAACATCCTGGTGACTATCGAGGCACTGCTGAACATCATCGGTGTTGCGCTCGCAACTGGGGTGATGTTTGCCCGTTTCTCTCGGCCGTCCGCAAGAATCATTTACAGCCGCAATGCCATCGTGGCGCCTTATCGTGACAAGACTGCGCTCGAGTTTCGAATCGCCAACGCGAGGCGAAGCCAGCTGATTGACGTGCAGGTCCAGGCAATTCTCACCAAAGTTGAGCGTGTGAGCGGATCTGCCGTGCGGAAATTTTACGAGCTCAACCTCGAGCGGAATCGGGTGGTGTTCTTCCCGCTGAGCTGGACAGTGGTCCATCCGATCGATTCGGCGAGTCCGATATGGGGCCTGACGCATGCGGATCTCGTCGACGGCGATGCGGAGCTTCTCGTTCTTCTCATCGGAACCGACGAGACGGTCTCGCAGTCAGTCCACTCGAGATCCTCATATCAAGCCGACGAGATTGTGTGGGGCGCGAAATTCGCGAACATGTTCATGCGCACCGAAGGTGAGGGAATCATCGGAATGAACCTGAGCCGGATTCATGACATTGAGTCCGTGTATTCGCCCTGACCCAGCTGTGCAAGGTACGCGAGTATGGACGTCTTTCCATATAACATGCCCACTCTTTTTCGAGACATTGCTTATGAAAATCAGATTTGGACTGGTTTTGGCGGCGGTATTGGCGCCACTAATAATACAGGGACAGGACAGTAGGGCGACAATTGATGCGATCCCCCAGATTGCGGTTACAGGACGCGGCGAGGTGAAGGTCTCACCTGACAGAGCGACCATCCAGGTAAGTGTTCAGACCCGCGCAGTGACTGCCGCAGCTGCAGCAGCTGAAAACGCGACCAAGCAGCAGTCGGTTCTGGGGGCGCTTCGCGCACTTGGGTTAGGGAACGATCAGCTGTCGACAATCAACTACAACGTCTATCCCGAGCAACGCTATGACCAGGGAAAGGAGCCGGTGATCGTCGCCTACAACGTGACGAACACGATTCTCGTCGACGTCCGGAAGTTAGACCAGGTGGGCCCGGTCATCGATGCCGCGCTATCCCATGGAGCCAACGTGATCACGTCGCTTCAGTTTTACGCCTCCAATACCGAGGCAGCCCGCAGGAGCGCGATTGCGACGGCAATCGAGAAAGCCCGCGCCGATGCTGAAGCAGCTGCACGTGCGGCACACGGGTCTCTTGGCACTCTGCTCGAGATCAATATCGGAGCTTATTCCCCTCCGCCACCACGCCCAATGATGATGGTTCGCGCAGCCGCTGTCGCGCAGGCAGACACTCCAATCAATCCGGGAGAGGAGACACTCTCTGTCGAAGTGAGCACCCGCTGGAGGTTCATCGCGGGGCAATAGGCTATTTCCACGTGGAACAATCGGATTGCCGTTCCACGTGGAAACCCCTCTCGTCGGTGGGTAGATTAGGCGGTGTACCCTCACTGGCACATCGTGGCTCGAATAATCGCAATTGCAAACCAGAAGGGCGGGGTCGGTAAAACGACTACTGCGGTAAACCTCGCCGCGAGTCTCGCTGCTGCAGAACAACGCACACTCCTCATCGACGCCGATCCGCAAGGCAATGCCACCAGCGGCGTGGGACTCCAGAAGGAAAACGTTCCCCTCTCTCTCTACGACGTTCTGGTCGGAAACTCAGACCTCAGGTCTTCGAGACAATCTTCCGTCCAATTCGAAAAATTGGATGTGGTGGGTGCAACTCCGGATTTGGCGGCCGCGGAAGTAGAGCTTGTGGACAAAAGCGACCGCGACCTCGTCATGCGTGGAGCAGTCGAATCACTCCGGGAAGACTACGACTTCGTCATCATTGACTGCCCACCTTCGCTTGGGCTCATCACGATCAATATGCTGGTGGCAGCTGATGCCCTTCTCATTCCTCTCCAGTGCGAGTACTACGCGCTCGAAGGCCTGTCGCAGCTGCTGAACACCGTGCACCGGGTTCAACACGGCGCGAATGAGGAACTCGGCATCGACGGGGTTCTGCTCACCATGTACGACTCTCGCCTAAACCTCTCGAGACAGGTTGCCGAGGACGCGAGAGAGTACTTCGGCCCGAAGGTTTTCAAGAACGTTGTACCAAGGAATGTCCGCCTGGCAGAAGCACCAAGTTTTGGAAAACCTATCATCCTTTACGATGTCGCCTCTGTAGGAGCACAAGCCTACATGAATGTCGCGAAGGAGTTAATCGAACGAACCGCCCAAGGAGATGACGGTGGCCACTGAGAAAACACCGCGCCGACTCGGCCGAGGACTCGAAGCGCTTCTGGGTAGCGCCACCGGACTCGCTTCAAGCGATGACGGCACGTTGAAATCCATCCCAATCGGAAAGATTGCTCGGAACCCGTTTCAGCCGCGTCAAGAGTTCAACGCCGAGGATCTCGCAGAGTTACAGGAAAGCCTCAAAGCAAGCGGACTTCTACAACCGATAACTGTCCGCCGCCGGCCGGGTAAGGATGGATTCGAGGTCATCGCGGGTGAGCGCCGCTTGCGTGCGGCCACAAAGCTTGGATGGAAAGAGATACCTGCCATCATCAAGGAGATCGACGACAAGACGATCCTCACTCTGGCGCTCGTCGAAAACCTTCAGCGGACTGATCTCAATCCGATCGAAGAAGGAGAAGGCTATCATCAACTGTCGCGGGAGTTTGGTCTTACTCAGCAACAGATTGCTGAAACGGTCGGGAAGGACCGCACGACGATCGCGAACATGCTACGACTCCTTCAGTTGCCTGAGTCCGTGAGAAAACTCCTCCAGGAAAGGCATCTCACGATGGGCCACGCCAAAGTTCTCCTTGGTCTGGAGAATCCGGACAAGATTGCGAGTCTCGCACGCGAAATTGTCAAAGAGGGCCTGACAGTGCGCGAGGTTGAACAACGGCTTCGCGAGGTCGTCGGCACCAGAAGTGGGAAGAAAGCGGGACGTCCAAGGGCTGTAGATCGGCAATCGCCGGAGTTGAAAAGAATCGAAGATCGGTTGCGCCATTTCCTTCAAACGGACGCCGCGATCAAGATCGGATCTCGCAATCGGGGAACGCTAACGATTCACTTCTATTCGGCTGACGACCTAGAGAGGTTGCTAGAACTTTTGGGAGTTCCTAACTAATCAACAGAGTTATTTTCCTGAGTTGTAACACCTTGGTGTACAAAGGGTTAGCTTGACAGAAGTCGTATCGTGCTAGCGGTTATCCACACAAATATACACCTAGGTCGATGACGACAATTCTTGAGGTCGCAGAGTACGCGGACGATGTCTTGGAGAGTGAAACCACGCCCGACTATCCCGGCGCTTTGAATGGCCTCCAATTGGAGAATCGGGCAGAAATCACAGGCATTGCAGGGGCTGTGGATTTCTCAACCCGAGCCATAACCGGCGCTATCGCGATAAACGCTAATCTGCTCATCATACACCATGGAATGTTTTGGGACGGCCCCAATCCACTCAGGGGCCCCTCGTACAGAAGGTTGCGACTTCTGGTCGAGAACGATATAGCGGTCTATTCATCACACCTGCCGCTCGATCGGCATCCAACCCTTGGCAACAACGTGCTGCTCGCAAAGCAGTTGGGCCTTACACCAAGCGCGCCTTTCGCCAGATTCGAGGGAGTTTTCATCGGCGTGAGCGGAGAGACTGAGATCGAGACTGCGGCACTTGCTGAGCGAACTCGGAAATTCGTGAAGAATTATGGGAGCGAGGTACGGACGACGCCAGTTGGAAGGAACCGTCAAACGAAGCGATGGGCAATCTGCACTGGCGCCGGTGCGTCAGCCGAAACTCTCAAGGAAGCACGTGAGATGGAAATCGACACTCTCATCGTTGGTGAGGGTCCGCATTGGACCGCCGTGTACGCTGAGGAGAACGAGCTCGTGATCATCTATGCGGGGCATTACGCAACCGAGACGCTCGGCGTTCGCGCGCTAGCGGAGCATCTCGGAGAGAGGTATGGCATTCCATCGAGTTTTGTCAGCGCACCAACGGGTCTCTAGCCAACTATCTCTGCGTCGAGCGACAGCAGCGGAGATTAGCAATCTGTGTAAGCGCTTCTCCACGTGGCGCGCCACTGACCGGGACCGGTGCGCTCAATTAGCCCGAGTTTACCGCCATCGTCGTATTCGATGTTGACAATGATGGCAGGGCGTTTTGCCACTCCAATCACCACTGCCGTCAGAACCTCCGTCGCTTGCGTGGACTCTTCAGCGCCCGCCGTTCTGTTGTAGTAACCGAGGTTGTACTTGCCATTCGTTCCCGCTGGTCGTTCACCAATGATGAGGAGATGCTCGAGCCTGGGGTTCGCTTCCTCATTCACGCTTCGCACCACATCCGCGATCACTACGTCGACAGAATCCAGCCGGAACGTGTACGCTGAACGCACTCTGAACGGAAGTCCTCTGAACGTTGGATCCGAGGCGAAGGGCAGGGTTGCCGCTGTTTGCGCAAGAGTCACGGCGAGCACGGCTGAGTCAGTGCTCGGCATTGCTTCGATTGAGTCAAGCATGATTGCGTGAACATGTCCGCTTGCAAACCCAACTCGCCAGTTTGAACGCGTGGACTGAAGTTTGGCCAAAGGCCAGGAGTAACACTCCTGCTTCGTATCAACTGGTGAAAGCGGTAACGCGGCAACGGACGATCCGATTTTGCCGCCTCTTCCAAACAGATCGAACTTTAGACCTGAAATTGGTGGACTGATGCCTTGAAACGACGCCATGGTGCTGTCGGTTGCTTCGGGCAGCACGACGGCTGTGCTATCACCGCCGCTTCCAACGGACACGATCATCACCGGCCCGGCGTTCGCATTCCAATTGGTATTCCCCAACGGGCTCGAGGGGTAAACCGGGGGGAGCGATGCTCCAGCCGAGTCGACTTTGTCTTGTCCCTTGTCCCAACACGTGACCATGCTGACAAGCAGTATTACAGGAAGAGGGAGACGTGCTGCACGAAGTATCATGGGGGTAATTTGTCGTTGACTGCCTACAGCGTCGAGAGTACGTATTGCCTGCTACGTCACCATACGTATTTGAGTGCCGACATTGATGGATGTAGAGTCCACGCGTGAGGCCCACTGCAAGAGGCTAGCAATGGAAGCGGTGACAAGGGGTTCAATCAATAAAACGGAAGAAACCGCCGGCGCCGTTCTCAGCGTCACCCCTACGGGTGACTTCAATCCGCCGCTCGCACCTTTCAGAGAGCGAATAAGCTGGGCACTCTATGATTTCGCGAATACGGTGTTCTCGATGAATATTGCCACGCTCTACTTTTCTGTGTGGCTCATAGAAGATCTGGGACACTCGAATACGCTGTACGCAACAGTGAATGGAATTGCTTCCGCGCTCGTCGTCCTATCGATCCCTATATTCGGCGCAATTTCTGATGCAACCCAGCGACGGAAGCCGTGGGTAGTCGGCTTCACACTAATAGCGTGTCTATCAACGGTCGTAATGGCCATCCTCGGCGAGACAGGCTTGCCATTAATTGGAGAGGGTGTAACTGCGACCGCATCTCATCAGTTGCTATCGCCTGGCATCGCTCTCTTTGGAGTGCTTGCGGCTTTTACGATTGCGAACTACGCGTACCAGGGGGCACAGCCGTTTTACAATGCGATGATGCCGGAGCTGGTTCCGGTTGACCACCGTGGCCGGCTTTCCGGTATGGGCGCCGCACTAGGATACGTCGGCTCAATCACCGGTGTGGTGCTGACATTTCCTTTTTTCACAGGCGAAATGCCGATACTCGGAACAATTCCGGATCGGGTTGTGGGTTTCCTGAGAAGCGCGGTTCCTTTCACGACGCACGGCGGCCGTGTTTCCACATTCGTACCAACCGCAATACTGTTCCTTCTCTTCTCGCTACCGCTCTTTCTCTTCTCTCGAGATCACAACGTGATCCACGGAAAGAGGCGCATCGCCTGGCGTGAAGCTTTCCGCGATGTTCGGCACACACTGGACGAAGCAAGGAAGTATCCCGGAACGCTGAGATTCATCCTAACATCTTTTCTATATCAGGACGCCATGGGAACAATCATCGCGAATATGGCTCTTTACGCGATTCGCGCGATGGGATTCGTGAAAGGGTCCGAGGCGACGCTGTTCGTAATCCTCACCGTTCCGGCAGTCATCGGCAGCTATGGCATCGGACGGCTGGTAGACCGATTTGGGCCCAAGAGAACTCTTTCGTGGGTTATTGCCGGTTGGATCCTGCTTCTTATTTCGATGATCATCGTTCCGACGAGAACCGCCTTCTGGGTTGTGGGGGCTTGCATCGGCCTGATCTACGGCGGCGTTGCCACAGCGGAGCGGCCTCTGCTTCTCAGTCTGGTTCCTGATGTCGAGGCGGGGCGTTTCTTCAGCCTCATGGTCCTCTCTTCGCGAGCCGCGGCGGTAGTAGGCCCATTCGTGTGGGCGTTCGCAGTAGATGGACTTACGCCTTCAATGGGAATCGGCTTCGCTTACCGAGCTGGCGTAATGACGGTCGCGATCGGAATGACGCTCGCGCTTTGGATGTTGCGCGGTGTTCCTGACACCTTCACCCAAAATGTCCGATCGCGATGATCTACAATGGGTTGAGATGGGTCAATGGAATTGCGCTTTACTGGTTCTATCGCGACATCCGCGTCACGGGCAGGAACAAGATTCCGGCCAATGCTCCGCTTCTCATCGCGGTGAATCATCAGAATGCGCTTGTCGATTCCCTGATCGTAGCGTGGGTCGTACCTCGCCGGATTGCCATGACTGCCAAGGCTACACTCGTTAAGAATCCGTTGATTGCCTTGGTGTTCAGGGTTCTCGGAGTCGTGCCGCTTAGCAGGGTAAGCGACGAGGCCCGGAAGTCGAACGGATCTCCTGCCAATCGTTCTCGCAACACTGGAGCCTTTCGAGAGATTCTAAACCTCCTCGAGCAATGTGGAGCGGTGCTCATTTTTCCAGAAGGGAAGAGTCACAATGAAGTGGGTCTCGAGCCGCTCAAGACGGGTCTGGCAAGACTTGCTCTTCAAGCTAGGGATAATCGTTCAATCAAGGGAGTCACGATCCTTCCGCTCGGACTCGTATTCGAGGACAAGGGCGTACCGGGCACGATCGCCGGAGTGCATGTCGGGGAACCGATCGAGATGGACTCGTGGCCGAACAGCAACCACGTTGCCCTGACCGAAGAGATCGCCAGGCGGCTTCGTAGCGTATCGGAAGAGGCCGCGCTACCTCTCCCCGAAGTGGACATCGTCAGGCAAAGTAACGGCTCGCTGAAAGAGAGGCTTATTACCCTCGCAGCTTCCTGGGGCCGTCTCACTCATCAACTCCCGGTGAGAATCGCAAGGAGCATCGCGGTAAAGCTGAGTACCGACGCTGATCAGCCTGCAATGCTGACGATAATGTTTGGAATCGGATTCGTGCTTCTCACATACGCCATCCATCTCACGATCCTCGGCGTGCTCATCCATTCCTTCTGGATCAGCTCTCTCTATCTCGCGAGTTTGCTCAGCGGCGCATACTGGGCGGCGTTCGAGCAGCACCCACGCCGCTACTAGCTCAGGAGAGCTTCGTGTCGAGCCAATTTTTTCCGACTCCGAGATCGACCACGAGTGGGACGGAGAGTTGGGCCGCATGCTCCATCTCATATTTTACGAGCTCCTGAACCTGATTCATTTCGTCCGGCAACACTTCGAAGACGAGCTCATCGTGAACCTGCAGAAGCATCTTGCTCTGTAGTTCTTTCATCCTGAGCCCGTCATCGATCCTGATCATCGCGATCTTGATCAGATCAGCCGCTGAGCCTTGGATCGGCGAATTAGCAGCGGTTCTCTCTCCAAATGCGCGGATGTTGAAGTTCCGCTCGCGCAGCTCAGGGATGTAGCGTCGCCGTCCAAAGATCGTTTGCACGTATCCATTCTCGCGGGCAAACGCGATCATGGTATCGAGATAATTCCGCACGCCCTGAAACCGTTCGAAATAGCGAGCAATGAATTCCTTTGCCTCGGCGTGTTCGATGCCAAGCTGCCTGGAAAGTGCGTGCGGACCCTGACCATAGATCGTAGCGAAGTTGATCGTCTTGGCACGGCTACGCATTGTGCCGGTTACTTCCGTCAGAGGCACATCGAAGATCAGCGCCGCTGTCTGGCGGTGAATGTCACCGCCAGCCTGGAAAGCTTCAACAAACGCAGGATCCCGCGACAGGTGAGCGAGAAGGCGGAGCTCAATTTGTGAATAATCCGCCGCCAGGAGTTGCGAGCCCTGGCGCGGTATGAACCCGCGGCGAATGTCACGACCCAGCTCTCTCCGGATCGGAATGTTCTGAAGATTCGGATCGCTTGACGAGAGCCGTCCCGTTGAGGCAACGGTCTGATTGAACGAAGTATGCAGCCGTCCTGTCTTTGGATTGACAAGGCGTGGCAAAGCATCGAGATAAGTATTTTCGAGCTTTGACAGCTCTCTATATTCCATCAGAAGCGTCGGCAGCACGTGGCCCTCTTCAGCCAGCTCCGTGAGAACACTGGCGTCGGTAGACGGACCCGTGCTCGTTCTTTTCAGAATCGGGAGATTCAACTTGTCGAAAAGTATCTCCCGCAGCTGAGGATTCGAGTTAATGTTGAATTCTGTTCCCGCCGTTTCGTAGATCTGTTTCTCGACGGCTTCGCGCTCCGCCTGAAAGCGCTGCTTGAGCGATGAGAACCACGGCAAATCAATCGCGATTCCCGTCCATTCCATCTCGGCCAGGACGTTGATTAGAGGAATCTCAACGCCATCCAGGAGACGTGTCAGCTCGTGCGATTCGAGCTGGGGCTCAAATATCTTCCGAAGACGCAGGACCATATCCGCCTCTTCGCACGAGTAGTCACGAGCGGCTTCAATAGGGCATTCGTCGAACGGAATCGCAGAACGACCCTTGCCGCAAAGATCCGCGTAGGACGTCATGGTGTGATCGAGAAACTCGAGTGCTAAAACATCAAGACCGTGGGACCGACGGCCTGGATCAAGCACATAGCTCGCCAGCATCGTGTCGAAATCCAATCCGGCGAGCCGAACACCCGCACAGCGAAGTGCCAGCAGGTCGAACTTCGCATTCTGAGCAGTCTTTCGCACCGACGGATCTTCGAGAAGGTCCTTCAGGGATTTCATCTCCGGCGAGTCGAGCGCTGAAAGATTGCGGACCTGTGTAGGGCGGTTTTGCCGCAATACTCTGGTGGCAATGCTTGTCGAATCACCCTTGGTTTTCTTTTTTTTCGACAGCGCTTCCGGGAAGACCTCATCCCCGCCCCGGATGAGACCTCGTTCTTCCGGGGCATCGGTAGCGGATCGATCTCCGGCGGCATCGACAAGAAGCTCCCCTTGCCCGCTCCGTGACAGTCGATGGCGAAGCGGGAAGTAGTACACTTCTCCCTCACCGACGGCAATCGATATTGAGATGATCGAGGAGCGCAGTGGATCGGCGGCTTGCGGACTGTCTGGGTCAATCACGACTTCGGTGTCGAGGGCTATCACCTTAGCCTCGTGCGCGCGATTGACTGCCTGCTGCAATCCTTCAACCGTATCGACGGTCACATAGTTGACCAGCTTCTTCGGCTTCTCCTCAGCTTGTGGTGCCTGTACGGCGCTGTCCTTCGCCAGTGCGTGAAACTCCAGCTCGATGAACAGATCGCGAAGGCGGTGGTGATCTGGCGTTTTTATCCTGAGTGAGTCGAGATCGAATGGAACCTCTAGATCGGTGCGAATTGTTACTAATTCCTTCGACAGCCGAGCATTGTCGGCGTGCTCGAGAAGGGCTTCCCGGGGACGTTTCTTGGTGATTTCCCCCGCGTGAGCAAGAATCGACTCGAGATGGCCGTACTGTTTCACCAGCTCGGAGGCTGTCTTGTCACCTATTCCACGCACTCCGGGCACATTGTCCGACGAATCACCAACCAGCGCGAGATAATCGGTAACAAATTCGGGAGCGACGCCAAGGCGCTCATCAGCGTTTTCAACCCCTACCCAATGCTCCTCGACATTCGCGGGCCCGCCACGGCCGGGGTTTAGCAACCAGACTCCTGGCCTCACCAGCTGCTGAAAGTCCTTGTCACCAGACACCACGACCACATTTACCCCTGCCTCGACGCTCCTTGCAACGAGCGTCCCGATTACATCGTCGGCTTCGTACCCGGGCAGCAACAAGATCGGAATCCGGTAGGCATCGAGCATCTGAGAGATGCGCTCCATACCGCGATCGAAATCGGACTGAAGCTCCTCTGTCAGCTTTTCGCGCGTTGCCTTATAGGCGGGATAGCGCTCGTGCCGGAACGAGAGACCCGAGTCATGCACCCAGCCGAGGTAGTCCGGCTGGTGCTTGGTGATAAGGCGCTGCAGAAAGTTGGCGATCCCCCAGCTGGCAGAAGTATTCTCGCCTTTGCTTGTGGTCAGGGGCCGCGAAATGAGCGCAAAAAAGGCGCGGTAGATGAGGGCGTAACCATCGACCAGAAACAGTCGCGGGCTGTCTGGACCTTTCATGGAGTCAATATGAACGCCCTCATTTTAGCGGGAGCACGAGAGTGTTTATTGGAAGATGAGTTATGCTGCGGTCGGTGAAGCGTATCTATCGCTGCCGCCGGGCGTTGAGCGCAAGAAATTCGGTCTCGCTGGGCCTGGTCAGTCTCCATCTTCCGGTTTCTTCATAGAAGATCAGCTGCGAGCTGTAATTCCGGTACTGCCAGATCTGAAGCCGCGTTGTAGACCCCATCTGCGTGGTTGAGATCGTCTGATTCACGTTCCGCTCGAGGATTTGATCGGGCTCTCCTAACGCTACGAACACCATTCCGCGGTCGGAGAGCCAACCTGGATTCCGATCCATCCTGAACTGAGCGTTCGCGAGCTGAATCCGGCCAAAATACGCCTGCATATCTTCGTTTGTAGGCGTTTCGGGTATCGGATCAGTTGCACGGAGGAATTCTGCCCACACGGTTGCGCGTCTCCCGAGCGAAGCATTTCGAAGCCCGTTGAGACGGCTGGTACTCGCGAAAAATCGGAGATAGCCCAGCATGTCCTCGAACGACATGAGAGGAATGTCCTCACCAAAACTCACGAACAGTGGAGCTTTCACACTGTCGGGGGCGTCTCGCCGGGTGAAAAAAACCTGAGCGATGCCGACGCCCACCGTCGAGATAGGCACGCTCACAACACCGCTGAACAGCGCCCCCCGTCGGGCCAGTGTAGCGGAGTCACGCAACAGCTGCGCTCCTTTGTCATTGCGAACGACAAAATCAACTTGCAGGCGAGCTCCCTGACCATAGGCTTCGACATAGATCGCCACCGTGCTGTCGCGACCGAAGACTGCACTCGAACGAGGGCTTGCAAGCAGACCTGGCGCAGAGTCGAGGGTGGATCTTCCGGTCGCTTCGTAGACAACGACTGGAGTAGAGAGGCGTCCCGTTCCGAGCGCGGGAACCGCGATCGTAGCCTGCTGAGTCGCAGCCCGTGATCCGCCTACATCACGCACCATTGCCGAGATCGCATAAACCCCTGGCGGCACATGAAAATAGTGCTGGAAGATGATGCTCTCGTCGGTGCGGTTTACCTCCCGGAATGATCCGACACGAACTATCTCCATCGCATTGACGCTTGCCGCCTCGATGTCACCACGGCTAAGGCCAAGCTTTACCTCGTAAGGGGCACGATACCGATCGCCTTCTCTGGTGAACGTGAGCGCGCGGTTGGGGATCGAAATGCTCACCAGAACGAGCGTCGTGTCTGGAAATGAGCTTGCAAAAGAGGAAATCTTTCCGACGAACGCGACAGGACTGGGAGCAGCGAGCAACCCGATCTCCCTATAGAGCTCGCTCACATCAGGCGTTGCGGTTCCAGCCGGAGGAAGTACCCTAGGATTAGGCTGGGGGTTGCCACGCGAGGGCGCGGAGCTGCAACCACTGACAACCGTGGTCCCCAGGAAAAGCAGCCCCAGACAATATTTGGCAGAAATCAGCATGAGCACTTAATACCCTATCCGGTCTTGCCGGTTTCTATTAGCTTCGCGGTGTGTCTCGAGAACAAATGGTCGGCGCTTCGGTCGCCGGCTATGCAATCCGGAAAGAGGTAGGTGAGGGCGGTACATCCGCCGTGTACCTTGCCGATCATCCCAATCATGGCACCGTAGCAGTCAAAGTGCTACGGGAAAAACTACGCCAGGACAAGACAGCAGTAGCCCGTTTCGTCCGCGAGGCAGAGTACGGCGCCAGGGTAAAACATCCCAACGTCGTCGAGACCATCGAGATAGGAGAAGCGGACGGTCTCCATTTTCTCGCCATTGAGTGGGCCGAAGGTGAAATCCTGGAGCGCTATGCCAAGCAGAATGCGCCCCTTCCAAGAGACGAAGTCGCCAGCATTGTCACGCAGATAGCAGCCGGCGTACAGGCGGCTCACGACGCAAACATCGTACACCGTGATCTGAAGCCAGAAAACGTGATGTACGACCCGAAGACCAGACGAGTGAAGCTGCTCGATTTCGGAATTGCGACCGACACGCAAGCGTCGACTGACGAGCGCCTAACCCGGGCTGGATTCTTTGTCGGCACGCTCATGTACATCGCCCCCGAAGCTCTGTCGGGCGAGATAGTAACGGCCGCGGCTGACCAGTACAGTCTCGCCACGATCGCGTATTTCCTGCTGACGCGGTGTTTGCCTTATACCGCCAAGGCCCCGCGTGAAATGTTCACTCAGCTCCTGACCATGCCTCCTATCCCTCTGCAGGACGCAGGAGAGGGGGGGTTCGATTTCGCGCCGGAGCTCGACACCGTAGTCATGCACGCTCTTTCCCGGTCGCCTGCAGCCCGGTATCTGAGTGTGATGGCGTTTGCAAGTGCTTTTGCAGAAGCAGCTAGCATAACGCCGGAACAACCAAAGATTCTAGATAAGTTCAGGGGATTACTTAGACGCAACCGGTAAATCGTCGGGGTCAACCGGCAGCCAAAGTGTAAAAGTCGAACCTTTTCCGAGCTCGCTGTCGAGCTCCACCATTCCGCCGATCAATGCAGCCAGACGGCGAGAAATCGCGAGTCCCAATCCCGTGCCGCGCTCTGCAGAGTTGCCTCGAGGGCCGGCATTTATTTGCTCAAACTCCTCGAAGATCCGACTCTGGTCCGCTGGGTCAATCCCGATTCCAGTATCGATTACCTGGATGCCGATCCAGGGATTCGTCGGATACGAGCTCCGGTCGACGGAAGCGGACCCGCTATTGGGCAGGGAATCGACGAAACGGGTGCGAATGATGATTCCACCTTCGTTCGTGTACTTCACCGCATTCCCCAGCAGATTCACGAGTATCTGTCGCAAATGGGTCGGGTCGGTTCTGATACGCGGAAGAGCCGCACCCATTACGAGCGACAGGCTCAGACCCTTCTCGCTCACCAGTGATTCTATCTCGCTGGCCACATCGAGAACAAAGGGGCGCAGGTCTATATTTTCGGTATGAAGCTCGAGCCGGCCCGCAGCCATCTTGGCAAGATCGAGGATCTGATCGACGAGATGCCGGAGATGGTTGGCTGAAGCCTCTATGCGCTCGACCGGTTTTACCTGCCGGGGAGCAAGCTCCCCATATACACCCTCCCGCAACAGGTCGACAAAGCCAACAATGGCGTTCAGCGGAGTTCGGAGTTCGTGGGACACATTTGCCAGGAACTCGCTCTTCATGCGGTTCACCCGAAGTAGCTCTGAGGAAAGCCTTTCGAGCTCCTTCGAGCGCTCAACCAGACTACGCGCCTGGCGTCGCTCGTGACGAAGAACGAGAGCAAGACCAAGCACGGTTGCAAGGGAGACGATCCACCCGACGAAACCAGTCCAGTGATCGAACCCGATCTGCGAAAGCAAATGCATTGACTCCAATCATAAGAATCCATAACCTCCCGCACCATGACCGATCACTCCATGCTCGTCGCACTGCTTGCCGAACGCTCCACTAAACGAGGTCAGTTTACACTCGCTTCCGGCAAGCAGTCGAAGTATTACGTCGATGCAAGATTGACGACGATGAGTCCGGAGGGTTTATCAGTCATCGGTCCATTGGCGCTTTCTACCCTCCGGCAATCGGGATGGGAAATTGATGCGGTTGGCGGTCTCACCCTCGGCGCTGACCCAATCTCCTACGCTATCAGCTACGCCAGTGCCGATTCTGATCGTCCTGTGCGAGCATTCACCGTGCGAAAGGAGGCAAAGTCTCACGGAACAGGGAAAACCATCGAGGGGCCTTTCAAAGAAGGTGATCGAGTAGCGGTGATAGAAGATGTAATCACTACCGGTGGATCAGCGCTTCGCGCCATTGAAGCCGTGCGCGCTGCCAATGGAACCGTAGTGGGCGTGCTTGCTCTGGTGGACCGTGAAGAGGGAGGGCGACAGGCAATTGAAGCGGCTGGCGTTCCGGTTATCAGCCTCGTTTCGGCAAGCCAGATCATCAAGGTTCTCGAGAGCTAGAAACTTCACCCGGCTGAGTCTTTGGCATCCAGCCTGGATATGCCGCGGA
>JAYWBE010000223.1:0-1688 GCA_043781715.1 Gemmatimonadaceae bacterium | reverse complement strand
TCGCGGCGTTCCTGCGGGAACGCGGGAAAAGCGACATCCAGCGGTAAATTCGGATGCATCGACCGCGCGGCTTACGCGGTGCGTCTGTAGCGACTACGATTAGCAGCTAGGTCAGGCAGACACGACAGAGGGCATTGATGCGTTCAGGATTAGCCGCGGGTTTGATGGGTATTGGCGGGATTCTCATGTCGTTTGGCACGGTGATCGTCATCCTCGCACTTTTCGCCAGGCAGGGCGGAGAAACTCGTCAGCAGCTCCCGGCGATGATTACGGTCGCGGCGGGGTCTCTCGTGGTCGGAGCCGTCTTGTTCGGCGCGGGTTATCTGCTGAGTCGTCTCGGCCGAAATCCCGACCAATCCGCCCGCGACCGCAGCACCGCGTAACACGGTAGTCAATGCTTCCGAGCGACTATCCCGGTGTGATCCGCGACGGCATTGCCGCGCTCAACTGGGGCGGAGCAGCATTAGAGCGGGCATCGCAGCGCATCCCTGAATGGGTTGCGGAACAGGCTCCCCCCAACGAAAAGGCTCTCGCGGAGGCAAAGGAAAAAGCAAAGCGAGAACGTATGCAGCTGGCGGTCTCGTTCCCCGATGCCGCCGAGTGGAAGCGCTCCTTTACAGATCAACGAGCGGAAGTAACGGGGTTGGCGACTCGCCTCGAGAGACGTACCCATGCTGATTGGCAAAGCGGTGACGCTGCTCAATACTTCAGCGGATTGGAGCTGAGGATATTAGAGAGCTGGGCCCACGGAGCGAACGATGTGCTCTTTGCCTGGCTCGGCGAGAAGCCGGAACAGATTCAACGACGCAAGATGGAATTCGCCGCCCTCGGAAAATGGCTGCGCGACTACCTGCACTCCAATGCGTGAGCTCCGGCTCTCAATTGAGGACACTCACCCCTTGATGGTCTTCGTGGCCTCGTCCCATTTGACAGATCCTCCTCGAAAGTACGACTCGTTCGCCATGTGACACGCAAGCGCCGCGTGATGACCGAATACCACGTCCTCGACAACAGGTTTGCGCGAGCGCACTGCGTCGAAGTAGGTCGTGAGATGGGGCCTGATGTCATCGTAGTCGGGCATGCGGAACGAGATCGATTCCTGAACCGCCACCTTCGCCAGCTTCGGATCGTTCTCCTGGTGCCACTTCCTCTCGTACTCTTCGCGCATCGCGCGAGGGAAACTGCCAGTGTAATAGCTGGGTGACGTATCGATTCCCGGCTGGGGCGTGAAGCTCAGGCCGAACTCGCCGACTTCCAGCAGTCCCTTCGAGCCCTGAATCCGATAGGTCTCCGGCATCTCGGTGGCGAGATTGAGCCGCATGTAAACCGGGAGGTCGCCGAAGTAATACAGAACCGCGTGAACGTCGGGCATGTTGCGCCCGTCCTTCCAGTGCCGGATGCCCCCTGCCGCCGACGCCTGCCGCGGCGCCTCGTTGATCCCCAGCATCACCATCATTCCGCTGATCAGATGAACGAGTAGATCGCCGGCGACTCCAGTGCCGTATTCCTTCCAGCAGCGCCAGCGCGCGAAGACCAAAGGATTGAACGCCCGCTTGGGGACGTTGCCCTGCCACGTATCCCAATCGAGGTTCTGCGGAGAGAGATCGAAGGGCGGCGGATATTGCCATGCTCCGTTTGGATCGTTGCGGCCCATCGATCCTTCGACGAGCATGAGATCGCCGAGCATT
>JAYWBE010000222.1:0-1691 GCA_043781715.1 Gemmatimonadaceae bacterium | reverse complement strand
CGACTTCCGTCGGAAGCCGGGCCTCGGCGACGCGGTGCACGAGGCGCTCGGTCTGGAGGCGATGCGCGACGAGCTGCGCGACGGTGATGAATGTGAGGCCGTGCTCCTGCGCGAAGCGCTCGAGCTCGGGCCGACGAGCGCTCGAGCCGTCCTCGCTCAGAATCTCGCAAACCACTCCGGCTGGAATGAGGCCGGCGAGGCGGGCGAGATCAACGGCCGCCTCGGTGTGGCCCACGCGCTGGAGTACTCCACCCTCGCGCGCGCGCAGCGGCGGAACGTGTCCCGGTCGACGCAGATCGGTGGGCAGGGTCTTCGGATCGACAGCGACACGGATGGTTTTGGCGCGATCCTGCGCGCTCACTCCCGTAGTGATGCCAAAGCGCTCGTCCGCATCGATGCTGATGGTGAAAGCCGTGCGGTACTCGTCGGTGTTGGCTTCGCTCTGTTGAGCGAGCTCGAGCTGGTCGGCACGTTCCCCCGTAAGCGCGAGACAAATCCACCCGCCCGCCTTGCGGATCATGAAGTTGATCATTTCCGGCGTGACCAGCTCCGCCGCGCAGATGAGATCGCCTTCGTCCTCGCGATCCTCATCGTCGGCGACGACGATCAGCTTGCCAGCCTTGATGTCGGCTAGTGCCTGCTCGACTGTTCCGAAATTCATGATTCCTCTAATGCTCCAGCGAAAAATCGGCTAGGGAACTTAGCGCCGACGCTTCGCGCAAGTAGGGCTCCAGGAGTCGCCGCACATGTTTAGCGATTACGTCCGCCTCTACGTGCACCCTCGTTCCCGGCTTCAAATCACCCAGCGTCGTATGACGCAAGGTGTACTCGATCAGCGAAAGTTGCAAACCGCCAGGCTTGAGCTCGTTCACAGTGAGGCTGACGCCGTCGACCGCGATCGACCCGTGTAGCACGAAGAGCGGCTCGATCGACGGTGGCAGCGACAAATCAACGAGGAGTGCGTCGCCACTGCGCTCGACGGTCGCAACAACACCGACGCAGTCGACGTGGCCCTGCACGATGTGTCCGCCAAGCCTGTCTCCGGACCGCAGCGCCCGCTCGAGATTGAGCCGTGTGCCTTTCTTCCAGTTGCCGATCGCGGTGCGCTCGAGCGTGGTCACGACAGCGGCGGCGTCAAACCAGCCACCGCCGAATTCACGAACTGTAAGGCAGGCGCCGTTTACGGCGATGCTCTCGCCATTCCTGAGGTCGGTGAACGGAGCGCGAATGCGAAGCTCGCGTCCGGCCTCGGTCTGCCGCACGCTCTCAACTTCGCCAACCTGCTCGATCAATCCGGTAAACATTCAAGCCTCACGCAGCGCGTACACAGACATCACATCCTCGCCAAACTCCGCGCGCCGGACGATGGGGAGCTTGGAAAGTGTCTCTCGAAAGTCACCCGGCAATTCATCGAACGGACCGAGCGCGCCGGTGCCAAGAGTGATTGGTGACTGAAAGATAATCAGTCGGTCCACGAGGTTCTGCCGCAGGAACTCCCGCGCAACGCGGGCGCCGCCCTCAACGAGCAGGTGCTGCACCTCGAATCCGTGGAGCGCTTCCAGTGCTGCCGGGAGGTTTTCGGCCTCGAAGACGTCGACTCCGGCATTGTGCAGCGCCGCGAGGCGGGCGACGGGAGGATGACGCGCGAATACCACCGTCGGAGTTTTCTTCGCCGTGCGCACGAGCGTTGA
>JAYWBE010000221.1:0-5489 GCA_043781715.1 Gemmatimonadaceae bacterium | reverse complement strand
TCGGCGCGACGAACCCTACGATCGTGAGCACGACGTAGATGATTCCCGCCACGGTGAAGAACTGCTTCGAGCCTCCCCAGCTTCGTGAAGCGGCGAGTCCCCAGACTCCGAATAGCAGGTGCACCACGTTGTGCAGCAGGTTGACAGGGAAAATGCCGAGCGCTTTTGCGGCGGTCGCGGGATCGGTTGGCTGCATTGACATGCCGCCGTTGGGCGCGATGAAGCCGACGATTGCTACGAGGACGAACACGACGCCGAAAGCCGCCGCCAGCTTTTGAATAGTGCTATTCATGCTGAGCATCTCCTGTGGTTGGATGGCGCGTCAGATACCCGCTCCGCGCCGCACTAAGGTAGGCGCGTCCGGTGATTTATGCTACAACGCATCCGCGCCGTCTGTTTGCGCGCTCTGCCAGCATCGTCGCGTGAGTCTGGGCTTTGCAAATCCTGAGATTGTCGCGCGGTCGGTCGGCGAGGATGTCCTCTTCGGGAGCTCTCGCCTGCAGCATCGCCTTACGGCTCGCTGCACCGCACCGCCTCGCGGCGGCGCTGGCTGCGGCCGCTCCCGCCGAGGACACCCTCACCTCCCTCCCCGTCGAGATCTGTGGGTGCGGCGCCGCGGTCTCCAACGCGAAGATCACGTGAGCACGCGCACTCTCTCTGGCGCGGGACGTGTGCGTCGAGAACGGGGCGCGCGCTTATTTCACGGCGCGCGAACGATTGGTCGCGCAGAACTCATTAGCTGCTGTGATATCTCTCGGGAAGTCGGAGGGGGTCCTCGTAGCGGCTTTCCCAAGCGAGCGTAGCCGCGAAGGGGACCCCCTCCCACGGACCCGCGCAACAAAACCAGAAGTTACAGAAGGGTTCCTCGAAGAATCAGGAGCGCGACGTAGAAGTAGATCGAGAGACCAGTGACGTCGACGAGCGTCGCGACGAAGGGAGCAGATGCGCTCGCGGGGTCGAAGCCGAGGCGCTGAAGAACGAACGGCAGCATCGAGCCGGCGAGCGAGCCGAAAGTCACCACTCCCACCAGTGCGACGCCGATCGTCAGCGCCAGCAGATTCGGATGCGGATAGTGGGCGAGGCCGAGCTGCTGCCAGATCAGAATGCGCGCGATTCCCATCAGGCCGAGAATGGCGCCGAGCATCAGGCCGGATGGCAGCTCTCTGAGCATGATCTTCCACCAGTCGCGCAACCTGATTTCGCCCAGCGCCAGCGAGCGGATGATGAGCGACGTCGCCTGAGAGCCCGAATTTCCACCGGAGCTGATGATGAGCGGCACGAACAACGCGAGCACCACCGCTTTCTCCAGCTCTCCCTGAAAGTGGCCCATCGCGGTCGTCGTCAGCATCTCGCTCAGAAAGAGCGCGGCGAGCCAGGGCGCGCGTTTGCCGATCATCGAGAAGAATCCGATCTGGGTGTACGGCATGTCGAGCGCTTCCATTCCGCCGAAGCGCTGCACGTCTTCCGTGTGCTCCTCGACGAGGGCGTCGATGACGTCGTCGACCGTGACGACGCCCTGAATCACGCCGCTCTCGTCCACGACGGGAACCGCGACGAGATCGTATTCGCGCACCAGTTGCGCTACCTCTTCACGGTCGGCGGTGATCGGGACCGTCTGCACCTCCTGCCACGCGATGTCCGACACCTTCGCGCCTTCCGGCGCGGCGAGCAGCTCGCGCAGCGACATCACACCCTGCACTCGTCCGGCGAAATCGGTCGTATAAATGGTGTTCATCGCCTCGCGCCGCTCCGACCTCGCGATGCGACGCACGGCGGCCAGCGCTTCATCCACCGGCGTGTCCTGGGAGACGGAGACGAACTCCGTCGTCATCAGTCCGCCGGCGGAATCCGGACGGTAGGCGAGGAGCTTCTCCGTCTCGGCGCGCTCAGCCGCCGGAATCTCGGAGAGGATCCCTTCCGTCGTTTCTTCCTCGAGACCCTCGAGCGTGTCGGCGCGATCGTCCGGAGTCATCTCCGTGACGAGCTCGGCCGCCTGCCGCACGCTCATCGTCTCGAGGACTTCGCTGCGGAGATCCTCGTTCAGGTACTCGAGTACATCCGCCGCTCTCTCGACCGGAAGGGCCGAGAGGAAGGGCGCGACCAGCTCACGCGGCAGCGCGTGCGCAACGTCCGCCAGATCCTTGGCGTGCAGCTCGTCCGTCTCGGCGGCAATCGCGTCGGGCCTCTCCTCGAGCATGACGAGGATGTCCGGCGCCAGCAGAGCGCCGATGGTGCGCTCTTCGTCCTCTTCCACTGGCGGATTGTACGCTGGGGTCTTCATGGCGCGATGGGGAGGGTGCGCCCGTCGACCTTGATATCCTTCACTTGGTAACCCGCGACTTTGATGGCGTCGCGGATTTCTTCGGGCGTCACGGTGCCGTCGTGCTCGATCACAGCCCGGCCGATGGAGACATCGGCTCTATGGATCCCCTCGACTCCGGCCAGGGAAGTGAATACGGCGCGAACGCAGTGCGCGCATGTCATCCCGGAGATCGCGGCGGTGGTCCTCATGGCGCAAATATAGTAGAGGCTCGGCATTGAGACTCACGTTCCTTTCCGACGCGAGCTCGACTCAGTCCAACCTATTTGCGGGGCGCGGTACCGGCGGCACTTTCTTTCTCGAAACGAAAGTCTTCTCGAGCCCCGGAAGAAACTTGTCGTACCTCGAGCCTGGCTCCCACAGAACCCAGCCGTCGTAGCCGGAATCGTACACGGCGCGCTTCTGCTCCTCGAGCTCGTGCGCGCCGTACTTTGGCATCCCGATGCTGAACGCCTGCAGCCACGGACGAACGTGGTCGCCCGTGATGCCGATCTTCTCGTCGCGCTCGCGCGCGCGCGAGATCGCGATGTGGATGACGTTGTAAGGGTCGGCATTGGGGTGCGGCAGCTGGAACGAGCCGGGCGGGTAGTGTGACGGATAAACCATAGGCAGCACGACATCCACCGACTGCGCGATCGGCTCCCACTTCTGCCCGACTTCGAGCGTGCCGCCGACCGTCGTGACCAGCCCAAAGATGTCAGCCGTCGTTCTCACCCCGAGCTTCGCGAAGCGATTGCGCGCGGCGGTCAGGAATTCAGCGAGCACCTGCGGCTTGCTCCGTCCGTTCTGCTCAGGAAATACCTGCGGCGGCAGACTCTTGTACGGCTCGGGGAACCGGATGTAATCGAACTGGATCTCGCCGAATCCCATCCTGATCGCTTCTTCGGCGACGCGGAAGTTGTATTCCCAGATCGCGTTCGCATACGGATTCACCCAAGTCTGTCCCTTCTTGTCGTGCCACGCGGTGCCGTCCGCTTTCCGGATGGTGTGATCGGGATTGTTCCTCGCCGTCACCGAATCCTTGAACACGACGATGCGCGCGACCGGGAGAATGCCATGGGCGCGAATCGTGTCGACCAGCGCGCGGAGATTGTGCGCCTTCACCTGGGTGCCCGCGTTCTTCTTCACCATCGGATCGCTCGACTCGTAGTTGAGTCCGAATTCGTCCTTCATGTCGATGATGAGCGCGTTGATCTCGGTCGAGTCGGCGATCCCGATGAGGTGCTTGAGACGACGAGTGTTCGCGGCGAAGCGGTAAACGTAGAGTCCGCGCGCCGGAAGGGTGCCTTTGATCAGCGAGTCGAGCGCCGGTGGAGTCGGATGCTCGGGGACAACAACCCGCGGCCGCACCGTAGTGTCGGTGTCGGCGCGAGCGGGGATGTTCGGGACAGCGCGACCAATCGCATTCGCGTCCGTGCGAGCAGGTGTCGATACGCTCGCCGAGGTCATATTGCCATCACCGTGAGGTGACGCGGGCTCCGCGCTGCGATCAGGCGTTGTGTTCTTGGCGCCTGCCTCGTGCGTGCCCGTGCAAGCAAGCACCGCCGCCGCCACGGCGGCTATCGCGAGGGTGATCTTCTGAAATTGCATGCTTCTATTGTATGGATGTCGGCAGGGGACGGTGCAAATCTAATCACAGTGACGAGCAGCGTCGCAAGGACGTACAGCCGCCCCGAATAGTACTACCCAATTTGGTCCGTCGCCGTGACCAAACCCGGTATATTTGGCAACGATGCGCAACACCAGTCTCGTCCTCCTCGCCTTCGTCAGTGCCTGCGCCCTCCCACCCCCGCCGCCCCCAACCGCGGAGTTTCTCGTGTCCGCCGGCGACCAGACCTACTGGGTCCGGAGCGACAATTCGGGACTTAAAATCCGCGGCTCACCCCTCATTCTGGCGCGCACCGGCGGGCGCTACTACGAGATCTTCGTCGGGGAGATCGATCGTTCCTTTCCCCGGGCACTCCTGAGCGGAGAGAGAGTGTTCCGTCGCGAGCTCGCCACCGGCGACTCCGCCGTCATATTCGATGACACCGCGATCGTCCATCTCTCTGAAGATTACCATCGCCAGCACCCACGCACGCCGCTGCTCGGTCCCGACGATGATCCGGACGACGACATCGACATCACCGCGGTCGGAGAGACTGATATCCTGAACGTCCTCGGTCCCTACGTTGCGCTCGAGCACAGGCTCTCGATCGAGCGCGCGAACGATCACGACCAGGACGACACCACGCGCGCGGTGATCGACCTCCGGAACGGAAAGCCAGCCGAGCTGGATCGAATGCTGCGTGACTCCACCGTTCAGGAAGCGGCGGGCGAAGGCGGATTGGTGACACGCAGATGGAGACACGATGACTACGACGTCGTCTCCCACTACGACTCGGTTCACAAGGCGAACGCGCTGTCGCTGCGGGATCACCGCGGACGAGAGTGGAGGCTCGGGCTCGTCGCCTCGAGCTTCGTCCAGATATTCTGGCTCGACAAGCCACGGGTGGACGCGCAGACGCGGCATGCACTGGCGCGGGCATTCAATGATGCCACCGCCTATGGCGAGCGGATTCAGCAGGTGTCAAGGAAGAAGCTACGCCTGAAGCCCGCGGTGAGGGCAACTGGGCGCCAGACGTGAGCCGGTCGAAATCCGCGGGCAAATCCCCGAGCACGAATACGGGAACCGAGCAGCGCAAGGCGAGCGCGCGAGGCGAAAGTGCGCACACCGTTCGCGAGACCCAGCACGAGACAGCCCAGCTCATGATGCCGCAGCACGCCAACGTGCTCGGCCACGTCTTCGGAGGTGTCGTCCTCTCGATGATGGACACCACCGCCGCCGTCTCGGCGATCCGCCATGCACGGCTGGCGTGCGTGACGGTGTCGGTCGATCGAGTGGATTTCCGGGAGCCGATCCACATCGGCGATCTCGTAATCATGAAGTCGAGCGTCAACTACGTCGGCAGGACGTCGATGGAGATCGGTGTGCGCGTCGAGACCGAAAATCTTCTCACCGGACTCCGACGCCACACGAACTCGTGCTATTTGACGTTCGTCGCGGTCGATCGGAACGGAAGGCCGGTGCCGGTGCCGCCGCTCAAACCGGAGACGTCCGAGGAGATTCGCCGCTACAAGGCAGCAAAGGATAGGAGAGAGCGGAGATTGCAGGAGAGAATTTCGGAGG
>JAYWBE010000220.1:0-5498 GCA_043781715.1 Gemmatimonadaceae bacterium | reverse complement strand
AGATCAAGCTACCGGCGCTCCGCGCGCTGACCGGAATCGTGAGCCAGGAGACGGTCCTTTTCCACGATACCGTTCGCAACAACATCGCCTACGGCGCGGCCGACAAGTACTCGCAGGCGCAGATCGAGGCAGCGGCCAGGGCCGCGAACGCGCATGAGTTCATCGTGGAGCTGCCGCGCGGGTACGACACCACGCTCGGAGAGCGCGGGACCAGGCTCTCGGGCGGTCAGAGGCAGCGTTTGGCGATCGCACGGGCCTTGCTCAGTGACCCGCCTATCCTCATTCTCGATGAAGCCACTTCCGCGCTCGATACCGAGTCGGAGCGGCTTGTGCAGGAAGCAGTTGACCGGCTTTTGCAGGGAAGGACGGTGTTCGTGATCGCGCACAGGCTGTCCACGGTCACGCACGCCGATCAGATCGTCGTTCTCGATCGTGGTGAGATCGTCGAGCGGGGAACGCACGCCGAGCTGCTCGCGAAGCGAGGCGCGTACTCCCGGCTCTATACATTGCAATTCGGTGGCGGGAATGGAGAGGCCGGCAGCGCCGCGGCATCCACTCCCAGCCGGATGGCTCCTTCAGCAGGGTAAGCAAAGAGTGCACGTTCTATTTCTTCATTCTGCTCGCGAATGGTCGGGCACCGCCCGGCTCTTCGCGAGAGCCGGCCGCGGCATCTCCGAGCGTGGCGCGAAGGTGACGCTGCTCGTGGCGCCAGACAGCAACGTTCATCTGGCGGTGTCGCCCCGTCGCGACCCGGGCCAGGCGCGGCACACGCCCATCCCCGAGCCGTTCGAGATCATTCCGTTCTCGACCGACGGCTTGTTCTTCTCAGCGGCGCGGCGACTGAAGAGGATTTTTCGGCGCTGGGACGCGGACGCCATCTTCGTCAGCACCGATCGGGAGCATCTGATCGCGGCGACCGCCTGCTGGATGAGCGGCAACGGCTCGGTGGTGCGCTGGACGCCCGCCGGGAAAAAACTCGAGATGGGTCTCTCCGGACGCTGGGCCGCCCGGCTCGCGAGGACGTCCTACCTCTTTGCCAGCGAGAAGGACCGGCGTGCCGCAATCATCCCGAAAAACGCAATCGAGTCGTCAGTTGCGGAGATCGGAGTGGATGTTTCCACCTACCCGGCGAATGGCGCCAAGGTCCCTGCCGCCGAGGGTGACGCGGCGGCGAGCGATCAGAAGCAGGCGGAGCCGCTCAAGTACATCGTCTGCGTTTACGATCCCACTTCGCGCGGCCGCGCTGCCACAGCGATCCGCACGATGTCGATGCTGTCACCGCGGCATCCAAATCTGAGGCTGATGATCGTGGGCCCCGGCTCTGACGACGAGGATCTGAGAATGCAGGCGGCCGCCCTACGAGTCCTGCACCTGGTGAGCTTCCTCGGCGAGCGCGACGATGTGATCAGCCTGATGCAGGACGCCCATCTGGGCTGGGTCGTCGCCGAGGCAGATACCGGCGCGTACGGCATTCTCGATCTGATGGCGCTCGGCATTCCGACCGTGGCGAGCGAGGACGGCATAGCGGAGCGATACATAGCGAATGGAATCTGCGGAGCGCTGTATCCGCCGGACGATTCCGCATCCACGGCGGCTGCCGTTGCCGGGATGCTGACGAGAGAGGACGCGCGTGAAACGATGGGGAAAGCCGCGCGCACCAGAGTGGCGAGAGAGTTTCCGGAGACGCAGATGATCGAAGGTTTCGACCGCGCGGCCAACAACGCGCGCACTCAGGGCCGTCGCCGGGAGTGACCCCCTCCAACCGCGGCTCCTCCGACATAACGGCGGTGATCGCGGCTCACGATGAATCCGCGAACATCGAGGCCTGCGTCGCGAGCGTCGAATGGGCTCGCGAGGTGATCGTCGTCGAGAACGATTCGTTGGACGATACGATCGATCGCGCGCGGGGCGCCGGCGCGACGGTGATCAGCCCGAAGTTCACGACGATCGGAGCGGCGCGTGATCACGGGATCGGGCGGGCGAAGACCGCGTGGATCTTTGTCCTCGACGCGGACGAGCGCTGCACGCCTGAGCTGGCGGAGGAGATCAGCCAGGTCGTCGCTCAGCCAGGCAGCGCGTCGGCGTTTCGTGTCCCGCGTCGCAATTTCTTTCTCGGCAAGGAGATACGTCACGGAGGGTGGGGGAGCGACAAACCCATCCGTTTGTTCAGACGCGAGCTGCGGTACAACGCCAATCTCGTGCACGAGCACGTTGATGTGACGAGCGGGGCGATTGGTGAAGTCAAGAATAGACTCCTGCACTACACCTACATTTCCCTGGACCAATACTTTGAGAAGTTCGACAGGTACAGTCGATGGTGGGCGGAGCAGAATTTTGCCAAGGGACGGCGGGGCACAGCCGCAGCGGTGTTTTTCAAGCCGCCGGCGAGGTTTGCAAGCATGTATTTCTTGAAGGGCGGATTTCGCGATGGCGCTCGCGGGCTCGTGCTCGCCTGCCTGGCGGCCGCGAGTGTCATGGCCAAGTACGCGCGTCTCTGGGAACGATCGATCCGTCATGGCGCTGAGGATCCGCACCAGGCTTGAGAGTCCTCATTATCGGTGCCAATCAGCGGTGGCGGATGGAGAAGTGCACCGAGCGTGCCCTAAAGAGGGACGGGCACAAGACGCTCGTCATCGACGACAAGCGCGCCAACCGCGTGATCGGACGCAAGCTCACGCAGAAGTGGGCGTTGTCGCAGACGCGCCGGTTCAAGCCCGACTTCGTGATTCTCGGCAAGTGCCAGGGTCTCGATCTCGATACGGTGCGGACGATCATTGACGGCAAGCCGAACTCGATGTGGTACCACGATCCGCAGTGGTACAAGAGCACCTACCGCCCGGACGTCGCGCACGTCGTAGCGGTGGGAAAGCTGACCCAGACGTTTTTCGTTTCCGGCTTCGATGCGGAATGGAAGGCGCTGGGACTGCCCGCGAAGTTTCTCCCGTCCGCCGCGGATCGCGAAATCAAACCCGTCCCTGCGAAGAAAAGCTATCACTCGGACGTCAGTTTCATCGGCACCGGATACGATTCCTCGCGCGCGCAATTTCTGCTCAAAATCGCGAAGAAGTACGACATCAAGGTGTGGGGCAAAGGCTGGGAAGAGTGGCGGAAGCCACTCAACTGGAAGGGACGCGCCGTCGAGGGAAAAGAGTTCGCCGCGGTCTGTTCCAGCTCCAGCATCTCGCTCGGCATCAATCCCGATCGCGCGAAGGGCGGAAGCACCTACACGTCGGACCGCACGTGGATGGTGATCCTGGCCGGCGGATTCTACCTCGGACACGGGACTCCCGGTCTCACCGACATGCTGCGCGAGGGCGATCACTGCGCCTGGTACAAGGACATCGATTCCTGCCTCGCGAAGATCGGCTACTACCTCGAGAATTCGGCGGCGCGCGAGCGCATCAGACGCGAGGGGCAGGTGTTCGTGCGCGAGCACCACACGTTCGACCAGAGAATTCACAATCTGCTCTCCGGCGAAGCCTTCGTGAATCCGCTATCGTAACACAGTGACGCCGCCTACCGCTCAACAAAATAGTAGTGTCGCGAAGGCGGCAACCGCGCCGAAGAAGCCGGACAAGCCCGTGCGCAAGCCCACTCTCGCCCACCGCGCCGAGTATTACACGATGCGCGCGACGATCAGCGCGCTGCGCGCATTGAGCTGGGATGCCGCCTGCAGTTTTGGGGAACGGCTTGGCGCGCTCGGCTACCGCCCGCTTGGAATTCGGAAGCGCGTAGTCGAGCGGCAGATCGCAGCGGCGTTCCCGGAGCTCGGTCCCGAAGCGGTGGTGAATCTCGCCCGGGAGTCATACCGGCACCTCGGTCGCAGCTTCATCGAGGCGGCGCTCCTCGACAAGCTCGGAAAGGATGGTCTGCAGGAGCTGGTGGAGACCGTAGAGGGCTGGGAGGAGGTCGAGGACGTCATGTCGAAGGGGAAGGGCGCCGTCATGGTCACGGGCCATATCGGCAATTGGGAGCTCGCGGGCGCGTACGTAGCTGCGCGCGGAATTCCGCTCGATGCGATCGTGCGCGGAATGGCCAACCCGCTCTTCGACGCCTACATCAATCACACCCGGGAAGAAATCGGGATGACGGTCGTCCACGACTCCGAGGCGGTGAGGCGGACGCCGCGCTCGCTCCGCGCGGGCCGAGCGGTTGCGTTCGTTGCGGACCAGGGAGTGATGGGGCTGGCGTCGACGTTTGTCCCGTTCTTTGGACGCCCCGCAAAAACGCCGCGCGGCGCAGCGGTATTCGCCTTGCGATTCGAGGTGCCGGTGATCTTCGTGGTGGCGCTCCGCAAGCCGAATGGGCGCTATCGCATCGTCGTCGAGCGAATCGAGGCCCGGCGCACGGGCGATATGGATCGCGACGTCGATGCGATCGTCACGACCTTCACGCAGCATCTGGAGAAGTGGGTTCGGACCGTGCCCGCGCAGTATTTCTGGCAGCACCGCCGGTGGAGGCGCCAGCCGCCGGACACGCCGCCCGAGCTGCGAGATCCGTCGGCGTAACGAAACAGGAGGACGATGCTGGATCCCAAACAGCGACAGCGGTTCCTGCGCGACAACCGCGCGCGCATTGGAATCGGGATCGTCGTCGTCATGGCCCTGGCCGCGGCTCTGGCGCCGCTGATCGCGCGGCAGAGTCCGATCACTATCGACCTCCTTCACATCCTCGAGCGTCCCTCGGGGCACCACTTGCTCGGCACCGATATCCAGGGCCGCGACATCTGGTCACGCCTCGTTTTTGGTGCGCGAGTATCGCTTACCGTCGGTCTCATCTCCCAGGGAATCGCGCTGACGCTCGGGGTGACGATGGGCCTGTTGGCGGGATTCTACGGCAAATGGGTGGACGAGGTCGTGATGCGCCTCGCCGATGTGACGCTCGCGTTTCCGACGCTGCTCCTGCTGATCGCGATGGTGGCGGCGCTCCAGCCGTCGGAGGGAGTCGTCTTTGCGACTATCGGAATTGTCGGCTGGGCCGGAATGGCGCGCATTGTTCGCGGCCAGGTTCTCGTCGTGCGGCAGCTCGAGTACATCCAGGCTATCAGGGCGCTCGGCGCCGGCGATCTCCGGATCATGGCGCAGCACGTGTTGCCCAACGTCATCGCGCCGGTCGTGATCGCGGCGACGTTGGGCGTCGCGGGCGCGATCATGGCGGAAGCCGCGCTCTCGTTTCTAGGACTCGGCGTTCCACCCCCGGCGCCGAGCTGGGGGTCGATGATTGCAGACGGACGCGATCTGGATCAACTTCGACGCGCTCCGTGGACGTCCGTCTTCCCCGGTGTGGCGATCGGCGCCGCGGTGCTTGGATTCAATCTGCTGGGCGATGCGTTGCGTGACGCGCTCGACCCCCGGCAGTACTATCGGGCGAAAAAGGAGGGGGAGGCCTGATCATGACGCGCATGTCGTCGCTGATGCTCGCTCTCGCATCGATAGTGTGCGCCGGTCCCAAAGATGACGCGCCGTCGCAGAAGATGAGCGACATTCTCGACAGGCCCG
>JAYWBE010000219.1:0-1717 GCA_043781715.1 Gemmatimonadaceae bacterium | reverse complement strand
AAACTCTTGTGCCGATTCTTCGGCAGCCTTGAAGAATAAACCGGAGTGGTTCATTCGTCAAGTGATTGGAAGCAAATTTTTGGTCGGTTCGCTGCTTTCTCCGCTCTGCCTGAGCTGGTCGCAAAACCAGTCGGAAGGGGATTCTCAAGCTACCTTGGCCAAAGACCGAGTTCAACCCCCAAGACACGAAAACGCTGGCCGCGACTGATATTTGCTCGTATTGTTTTGCGCAGCATCACAAGCGGGTGGAATGCTCCAGCCTCCCCAGCCCCACAACGCAGCGGATCCATCTTCCATGGCACCTCCGCTCGACCCGATCGAATCCTTGCGCGCCGCGCTCCGCGGACACTACGACATTGAGCGTGAGATCGGGCAAGGTGCGTTCGCCACCGTCTATCTCGCCCGCGACCTAAAACACGAACGAAAGGTCGCGCTCAAAGTCCTCCACGCCGATCCGACGTCCGAGACCGGAGAGCTTCGCTTCATCCGCGAGATCCGGCTGCTCGCCCGGCTGCAGCATCCCAACATCCTCCCGCTTCACGACTCGGGACACGTCGAGACTCTGCTCTACTATGTAATGCCGTACGTGAGCGGAGATACGTTGCGCGACCGGATCGACCGCGAGCGACAGCTCGCGCTTGACGTCGCGTGCAACATCGCGCGCGACGTCGCAGATGCACTGGGCTACGCGCACGCTCAGGGTGTCATCCATCGCGACATCAAGCCGGAGAACATTCTCCTCTCGGCCGGTCATCCGGTTCTCGCCGACTTCGGAATCGCGCGCGCGATCGATCTCGCCGGCGTTCGAACGCTGACGCGAACAGGGATGGGCAGCCCGGGCACGCCGGCGTACATGAGCCCCGAGCAGCTGATGGGCGACAAGGAGCTCGATGGCCGGAGTGATACCTATAGTCTTGGCTGCGTGCTGTTCGAGATGCTCACGGGGAAACCTCCCTTCACCGGGAAAGAAGGATTCGTGAAGCGGTTCACGGAACCGCCGCCGATCCCGTCGTCGGTCAGGAGGGATCTTCCGCCGTGGATGGACGATGTCGTCACGACGGCACTCGCGAGAAGTCCTGCTGATCGGTACCAGACGGCGCAGGAGCTCGTGACAGCTCTCGCCGCGGGGGACAAATCCCTCGCCCGGTCGCGGCCGCGCGCGAGTCCGCAGCACGAGCCGCCCCACCAATCCGCCGTGTCCTCCCGAGAACTTGAAGGAGAGCCCGCCGCGCTCGAGAGAGACCGGCTAGCCGCCGGGCTCAGGAAGCAAGACTCGCACGAAGACCGCCTCGCGCTTCTGGCACGGAGAGCCATCGCGGAGAAGCAGGTTCCCCTATATGGAAACACCCCACGCGCGCTCTGGGCTGCGCGCCTCCCAAAACCCAGGAAATCCGTTGTCGCTGCCGCGGCCGTGCTGCTCATGGCGACGGTCGCGATGGAAAGAAACAGAATACCATGGCTCCGAAATTCACTCTTCGCGACAGCTGTCGATTCAACGCGCGTGGCTTTACTGCCATTTGCGGGGAATGCTTCACAACGAGAGCTCGATCGAATCACGAGAGGCTTGTACACTGCACTCAGCGAATGGCAGGGACTGGATCTGGCCAGCGAAGAGGACGTCGCTGACGCCGCGAGAGCCGAGGGTCCGCCGACGTCTACACGCGCAGCGACGGCACTGGCCAGGCGCGTAGGTGCCGGTCGATTCATCTGGGGACAG
>JAYWBE010000218.1:0-1719 GCA_043781715.1 Gemmatimonadaceae bacterium | reverse complement strand
CGCTCGGACCGACAGAGTCGCCGGCGTTGTCACCAGTGCAGTCGGCGATCACGCCCGGGTTTCTTGGGTCGTCTTCCTTGACGTTGAACACGATCTTCATCAAGTCGGCGCCGATGTCCGCGATCTTGGTGAAGATTCCACCCGCGATGCGCAGCGCGGCCGCGCCGAGCGACTCACCGATCGCGAACCCGATGAAGCACGGGCCCGCGTAGTCGCCGGGAATGAAGAGCAGGATGAACAGCATGATCACCAGCTCGACACTGATGAGGAGCATGCCGATGCTCATACCCGCCTTTAACGGGATGGAGTAACAAGGATATGGCTTACCGCGGAGACTCGCGAAGGCCGTGCGCGAATTCGCGAAGGTGTTGATCCTGATGCCGAACCACGCCACGCTGTAGCTGCCCGCGATGCCGACGAGGCTGAAGAGCAGAATGATCGCGACCTTCATGGGCGCGAACTTGAGCAGGAATCCGAAGTACAGCAGAATCACGAAGCCGATGAAGATCTCGAGAATGAGAATGAACTTCCCCTGCGTGATCAGGTACGTCTTGCACGTCTCGTAGATCAGCTCGGAGACCTCGCGCATCGATTCGTGCACGGCCATGCGCTTGAGCTGGCCGTAGAACACGAGCCCGAAGAGGAGTCCGAGGGCGCAGATGACGAGTCCGCCTATGAGAAGCGATCGCCCGTGAATACCTCCCAGGAAGCTGACCTGCGAGAGGTCCGGAATTATGAGGCTCGCTTCTCCCCCGGCCTTGTGCTCCACCGGGACAGCCTGCGCGGTACCAGTCGCCGACGCCGCGATCGCGCTGTCCGTGCGATTCTCTCCGACACCCTGCGCGGACGCGCGCGTGACGACGACGGACAGCAGGGACAAAACGAGAGTAAGTGTGCGAACAACTCCTGCAAACTTCCGATTCATTCTTGAATTCTCCATGGGTGAATAACAGCAGGCCCGAACGGGCCGCGTCGTGCTCAGCGAGCTCGTGCTGATTCGAACAGGCGCCAGATGAAATACACTGGAATGCCGACCAGTACTATCACGAGCCCCCAGAGAGCCTGGGCACGCGTCTGGTCCGCGATCAGCAGAATCACCGCGATCGCGGATGCGAGAATGATGTACAGTGCAGGCAGAACGGGGTAGCCGACCACGCGATATGGCCGCTCTGCGTCGGGGCGAAGCTTCCGCAGCCGGAATAGCCCGATCGTGGTTAGCGCGTAGAAGATGAGCGCGGCGAAGATGACGTAGTTGAGCAGCTGCCCATACGTCCCAGTGAGACAAAGGAGACTCGTCCAGATCGACTGGGCTATTAGCGCCGCGGCGGGGACGCTGTTTCGATTGAGCGTGCCGGCTTTCGCGAAGAACAACTTGTCCCGCGCCATCGCGTAGTAGACCCGCGCGCCGGAGAGAATCAGTCCGTTGTTGCAGCCGAAGGTCGAGATCAGGATCGCCGCCGCCATGATGGACGCGCCCACCGCTCCGAAGATCGTTTCGGCCACCGCGCTCGCAACCCGGTCCTGCGTCGCGTACTGAATTCCGCGCTCCATCACCGTGGCACCGTTCGGCACTCCGTGGAGTGGCAGCACGCTGAGGTACGAAATGTTCGCGAGAAGGTAGAGCAGACAGACGAGTCCCGTCCCGTAGATGAGGGCGCGGGGGAGATTTCTCTGCGGCGAGTGAACTTCCGCGGCGGCGAATGTCACATTGTTCCAGGC
>JAYWBE010000217.1:0-5537 GCA_043781715.1 Gemmatimonadaceae bacterium | reverse complement strand
CAGGGACATTCCTACATCGTGGGAATCGATATTTCCGGAAGCCGGAACAGGACCGAGCTCGACGAATCGAAGAAGCTCCTGGACGGTGTGATCGATCGCCTTCAGGCTGGCGATCATCTGACACTCATCGAGGTGTATCAGGGCGGTCGCGTGCCGGCGCGACAATGGTCAGACAGCACCCGCACTCCCCGGAATTCGGGACAACCGACGGCGTCGGAGAAGCGACGTCTCGAGGATTTCAAGGAAATCGCGCGGATGCAGACGTCCATTCTGTTCGACTCGGCGCGCGCCAAGGGAATTCTGTCGACCGACATTTTCGGCACGCTCAGCCGCGCCGCGGATTATGCAAAGGCGTCGAGAAATCGCGGAACGACGCTGCTGCTGCTGTCGGACATGATGAACGAAACTCCCGACGTGCGGATGACGAATCAGGCGGACATTCCAGGAAATCGCTGGATCCGGGAGCTCGCCGCCGAGAAGCGGATTCCCCGGCTCGAAGGAGTCTGCGTCGTTGTGGCGGGAGCTGATGTCAGCACTGCGCGGGGCGCGGCGATTCGGGATTTCTGGGACAAGTATTTCGCGGCTGCCGGGACGCGTGTCTCACCGGATAACTACCGGAATATGATCTCGGATCCGGGTGAAGTCGCATGCTCCGCGTTGAACTGAAGACTACGCTGCTAACAAGCGGGAAGCGGGCAGCAGCGTAGTTAGTTAGGCAGCGCAGAGCAGTTAGGTTCGGGCGTCATGCCTTGACACATCCACCTGCTGCCCGTAGATATCCCCATCCGATGACAACATTCGCGGTCAACTCGATGTGTCGCATTAGCATGTGCGGCTCTCCCTCGGGAGAGACGGACCGGCGCGTGCGTGCAAGGTGCACCAGCGCGTGAGCTGACCAGAGACACTCTCTGTACGCCGCCGGCCCTCTCTCACTGAGAGGGCCGGTTTTTTTTGTCTCGTCGCCATCCCCCCGCAGTACCACTCGTTCCGGAGCACGACACATGACCACCACGATCGAGCAGGAGCACATCGCCGGCCTTGGCACCCGCGCCGTTCACGTCGGCCAGGAGAAAGCCGACTCGGCGACGAACGCGCGCGCCGTCCCCATCTACGCCACGACGAGCTACGTCTTCGACAGCCCGGAGCACGCCGCGAGGCTGTTCGGTCTGCAGCAGTTCGGGAATATCTACACACGCATCATGAACCCCACCACCGACACATTCGAGCGGCGCATCGCCGATCTCGAGGGCGGGGTGGCGGCGGTCGCGACGTCGAGCGGGCAGGCGGCGCAGACGCTCGCGCTCCTCAATCTCGCGCAGGCGGGCGACTCCATCGTCGCCTCCTCCTCACTCTACGGCGGGACCTTCACCCTGCTCAAGTACACCTTCGCGCGGCTCGGCATCACGACGCGCTTCGTGGACGGGAACGACCCGACGTCGTTCGCGACTGCGATCGACGAGACGACCAAGGCGGTATACGTCGAGACGATCGGAAATCCGGGGCTCGACGTGCCCGATCTACGCGCCGTGGCCGACGTGGCGCATGCGGCGGGGGTGCCGCTCGTTGTCGACAACACCTTTGCGACGCCCTTCCTCACTCGACCGATCGAGCACGGCGCGGACATCGTACTGCATTCGGCGACGAAGTGGATCGGTGGTCACGGCACGAGTATCGGCGGCGTGGCGGTGGACGGCGGCCGCTTCGACTACGCCGCGTCACCGCGCTTCCGCAACTTCTACGTCGATCCCGAGCCGGCGTATCACGGGCTCTCTTTCTCCGGCGTGTTCGGGAACTTCAACGGCGCCAACATCGCCTTCGCGATTCGCCTGCGCGTCCTCCTGCTGCGCGACATCGGCGCGGCGCTCTCGCCCTTCAATTCCTTCCTCTTCCTCCAGGGCCTCGAGACACTGCAACTCCGCATTCAGCGCCACTCGGAGAACGCTCTCGTCCTGGCGCGGTTCCTCGAGGGCCATCCGGCCGTGCGGTGGGTGAGCTACCCGGGCCTTCCCTCCCACCCGACCCATGACCAGGCGACGCGCTACCTGACCGGCGGCTTCGGCGGCGTGCTGACCTTCGGCGTGCTCGGCGGCGAAGAGGCGGCGAAGAAGGTGATCGCCGCGTCGAAGCTCTTCTCGCTCGTCGCTAATGTCGGCGATGCGAAGAGCCTGATCATCCACCCGTGGAGCACGACGCACCAGCAGCTCGATCCGGCCGAGCGCGAAGCGGCCGGTGTCACCGACGACCTGATCCGCCTTTCGGTGGGGATCGAGGACGTAGCCGACCTGCAGCACGATCTCGACGTCGCGCTACGCGGAGCGCTCGGCCTGTGACGCTCGGCCCGACCCTTCTCGATGCCGACGTGCCGACATGTGGCGCACACGCTCCGGTGACGGGGAGGGGTGAGCCGGCGCGTCACCGCTGTGTGCAGCTCCTCGACCGCTTCGAGTTGGAGAGTGGAGAGGTACTGCGCCATGTGGAGCAGGCCTACTTCCTGGATGGATCGCTGAACGAGGCGCGCGACAACCTGATCGTCGTCTTCCACGCGCTCACCGGCTCCGCCGACGCAGTGGGCGAGTGGTGGCGCGACGTCGTCGGTCCCGGCCACGCGATCGATACGAATCGCTACGCCGTGCTGTGCACCAACCTGCTCGGCTCGTGCTACGGGACGACGGGGCCGGCCGATCCCGCGCGTCGACCCTTTCCAAGCGTTACAACGCGCGACATGGCCCGCTTGGTGGGACAGCTGGTGGAATCGATGCACGTTTCGTCAGTCGCGCTGGCGATCGGAGGCTCGCTGGGCGGGATGGTGGCGCAGGAATTCGCGGCGACCTACCCCGCGCTCGTGCGGAACGTCGTCGTGCTGGCTGCGCCGGCCGAGCATCCGGCGTCCGCGATCGCGTGGAGCCACATACAGCGGCGCGCGATCGCCGCGGCGGGCGAGGAGGGGCTCGAGATCGCACGCATGATCGCGATGATGACCTATCGCACGGCGGGCGAGCTCGCCGAGCGGTTCGGCCGCGAGGTACACGAGTCAGGGGGCTTCGCCGTGGAGCGCTACCTGTCGCGGCACGGCGAGAAGCTCCGCGCTCGCTTTGACGTGCACACTTATCTGACGCTGCTTGGCGCGATGGACAGCCACGATGTTGGTCGGGGCCGCGGCGGCGTTGAGAGCGCACTGCGTCCGGTGAAAGGGAAGATCATCGGGGTCGGGATTCCGGGTGATCTTCTCTACGACCCACTCGACGTGAGGCGCTGGACGGAGGCGGCGGGCGCGGAGTATCGGGAGATCGCGTCGCCGAGGGGACACGATGGATTCCTGCTCGAACGCGAGCAGGTCTCCGCGCTCGTGCGGGACGTGCTCGCGGAGCAGTCGAGCGCCGTATCGAAGGTGGTCGATCGCACGAACGGGTCGCATCGCCGTGCCGGTGAGGCGACGCTGTCCGCGAGAGCCGACGTCGTTATCCTCGGCTACGGTCGTATCGGGCGCGAGCTCGCGCGACAGCTGGATAGCGAGACAGGGCGAGGCGGGGTGCGTGTCGTCGGCGTGATCGATCGCAGTGGGTTCGTATTCGACGCGGATGGGCTCACGGGATCGCGGCTCGACGCGCTCTCTGGTGGTAAGGAGTCAGGGATCCCGTTGGCGGATGGCCCTTCGGGTGTGCGCGCGACTGCATCCGAGGCGCTCGCCTCGATACGGCAGTTGAGCCTGTCGCGACCGATTCTCGTCGACCTCACCGCGAGCGACACAACCGCGGAGCTCGAGGAAGGGATCGCGGCGGGAATGGATCTCGTGCTGGCGAACAAGCGTCCACTCGCCGACGCGCCTGACGCCACGCGCGGGCTCGTGCGTCATGCGGCGGCGCACGGGCGGCGCATCTTGCATGAAGCGACGGTCGGCGCCGGCCTCCCGCTGCTGGACACCATCAGCAAGCTCCAGGAATCGGGCGACGAGGTGCTGGCAATCGAAGGCTGTCCGTCCGGAACATTGGGCTATCTGTTCGGTGAGATCGGACGCGGCACACCCTTTTCCACCGCGCTGCGGGCGGCGATGGAGCTTGGCTACACGGAGCCCGATCCACGCGAGGATCTCTCAGGGATGGACGTCGCGCGCAAGGCGCTCATCCTGGCGCAGCAGCTGGGCTACGAGGGGACGCTGGACAAAGTGGAGGTGGAGTCGCTTGTGCCAGCCGGACTGCGCACCGTCACGGGCGCGGAATTTCTAGCGCGGATCGGGGAGCTTGATCCCGTGTGGCGCGATCGCGTGGCGGAGGCGCAGGCGAGTGGCCGCGTACTCCGGTATCGCGCGACCGTCACCGCGGAAAGTGTGCGCGTCGGTCTCGTTGCGGTTGATTTGTCGAGCTCCTTTGCGATGCTTACGGGCACGGACAATCAGTTCGCGATCACGACGACGCGCTACCGCACCAATCCGATCGTGATCACAGGCCCCGGGGCGGGGGTCGCGGTGACCGCGGCCGGAGTTCTGAACGACATACTGAAGCTGGCGCGATGGCGGTAAGCGCCGTGATTCGCTCGACGATCACGGGCAGGAGAACGGCAGCGGACGGTTGACCCCTGTGCTCCAATACCGTTCGGGAATGCACGCGGTGAGTGCGAGCAGCACCCCGGCGAGGCCAACCACGAACAGTCCGGGCCCCGGTCGCAGCGCCAGCATCGCGCTCTCACCGCGAGCTCGTGCAAGCTCCCACACGCCGATCAGCAACCAGACGGCGACGCAGGTGATTACCACCCCCAGCGCCGCCGTCGCGCGCCGCAGTACTATGTAAGGACCGAGCCAAGTACCGCGACCGAGCATGACGCCAAGAGCGACGCACAGCGCGCCGACCGCCAGCAGCAGGCGCCCGTTCAAGCCGATCACGCCGCGCAATGGGACCAGCCCGGCGAAATAGTACATCCACGGCAGGGACGCTCCGATGCCGATCCCGAGGCCACCCAGCACGATCAGGAGTGCCGGCGTGGAGGGTCGTCTCCACACGCGCGGACGTGATTCGTTCACGATCACATCCTGCCTCGCCACGGAGTCACCACGCACACCGTCACGGAGCGCGATCCGCTTAGTGGACCTTGAAGAACAGGAAGATATTCGTGGAGATATCCGCGGTGACCCGGGTCTCGGTCGGATCCTGGAACTGGAGCAGACGCACCTCCGCCAGATTCTTCGTGCCGACGATGAGGTTCCACGTGTTGTTGTCCTTGACGCCGATCACCTCGACCTTCCACGGACCATCGTTGTGGTTGTCGAGGTCGATGATGATGTGGCTGTGCGGCGGGAGCGGCGAGTTCGTCGTCCCGGCACCAAAGACCCGGGTCATGTCGAGCGTCGGAGGGTGCGCGACACAGTTGCCGACGGTGGGACAGTGCAGCGTGCTCGCAGCGGGCGTGAACCCGAGCGGCACCATCACGTAGAGCACGGGAATGGCCGTGTCATTCGTCGGCTCCGTTTGTGCCTCGGCGCCCATCTCGCAGCCGGTGGCGGATGCCGCGCTTGGGGGCATCTTGCACTCGAACTGCTTGGTGTA
>JAYWBE010000216.1:0-5549 GCA_043781715.1 Gemmatimonadaceae bacterium | reverse complement strand
GGCCGGTTGGCTACGCGGTTCTTCTCGCTCACCTGAGGCGGCGTGTTCCCTATCTCGTCTATGTCAATGGCGGCGATCTGCTCAAGGAGCAGGCTGGCATCGCGGCAAGCGCGCGCAAACGGTTTGGTGCGCGACACATCCTGGGCGCCGCGAGCGGGATAGTCGCGACCTCGGCGTGGGTTGCCGGATTGGCCGCGGACATCATGGGCCAGCTCGGGATCGGGCGAATTCCGCCGATCGGAACATTCGGTCTTGGTACTGATCCGGATTTCTTTCATCCGGGGCGTGACACCGGCATGCTCCGCGCGAGGTGGGCGATAGGAGATGCTCCGCTCCTGCTCACGGTCGCTCGTCTCATTCCGCACAAGGGACAGGACGTCGTGCTGCGTGCCCTGGCCGCGCTCACGGTGGAGTTCCCAACGCTTCGTTACGCGATGATCGGCACTGGTCCCGACGAGCAGCGCCTTCGAAAGCTTGCCGAAGATCTCAACGTTCCTGACCGCGTGATTTTTGCGGGGCCGTTGTCCGACGATGAAGTGGCCGAGGCTTATGCGACCTCGACGGTTTACGTCGGGCTGTCGCGAATTGACCGGAGTATCGACGCCGAGGGGTTCGGAATCTCATTTCTCGAGGCCGCCGCGTCTGGTGTGCCGATCATCGCCGGCGACTCCGGCGGCGTTCGCTCGGCCGTCCGCAACGGCGAGAGCGGAGTGATCGTGCAGCCCGAGGACTTGACTGCGGCGGTCGACGCGTTGCGAATGTACCTCAACGATGCGGGGAGGCGGAGAAGTACAGGAAGGATTGGGCGATCACTCGTCGAGACGTACTACAATTGGGACCGCGTCGCGCGCGACACGCGCAAGTTTGTGTACGAAGTTGCGGAGCGTCCTGATCGTGTTCGCTGACCAATAATCAAGTTGTAGGGGTCGGGGCCCGCGATTTACGGGAGCTCAGGCCATCCCTCCAATGCGAGCAATGTTGGCCGGCCACCGAGGGCATCGGCGCTCACTCTGTCGACCTGGAAATCGAGACCGACACCGGTCGGCGAATCTTCCGGTTTGCGCTGCGACTGCTTCATTTGCACGCCCCTCACCGCGGGGTACCTGTCAGCATTCAGATTGTAGGCGCCCCAATAGTGAGTGAATCGCAACGATCGATAGAGCTGCACTGGAGTGAGCCCGGCGCGATAGCCGACATATAGCCCCGGCACATACCCCGCGCTGCTGACCGCCGCATGCCAGCGATTGCAATAGTCGATTGTCCTCTGTGCGGGGGTTCCGACCTCGACGCCTTCCAGATCGCACCAGATCGTCACTCCCCACGGTAACTCGAGCTTTTCTGCCTCTGACGCAGCTACTTCGCCGTTCCGCGCTCCCTTAGCAGCGCTCGGCTTCCACGACGACTCAGACTCGACGTATTGAACGGCCATGAGGCCGAGTCCGGCGTTGAGAAGTGATTTCGCCTCGTTCCCGCTCAGGGCAGAGGCGTGCGCCTTGTCTCTACGGACGTAGCGTACACAGAATCGGAATCCCCTTTTGTGGAGAGCTGCAGCTGCACTCGCGGCGATGGGCGCGGCTGTGTCGAAGCCGCGCACCCCGTCTGGCGCCGTAAATACATGGCCCGGAAGGCTCATGGAACGCGAAAGGAGTTGCCGACCAGTTCTCTCATACCGAAGAATACTTCCGGGTAGTTCGCCAGAGTGATGGCGAGCTAGTCGCCGCGAGTCCCGGCGACGTCGCCTGGCGGCATGGCCCGAAACGGTGGCGAAGGCGGAGCGCCATCCTTACACCAGGATGATAGAGGGGCAACCTTGACAAGGAATCTTTACTGCAATACTCTGGCAACTGAAACAGGTGATTGGCTCGCCAGCCGCGTGCTCGGATTCACAATCGCGGCAGCCAGACAGTCATCGCAGAGACAGCAGTTCCACAGACGCGTACCGCTACGACGAGGAGTCGGTATGATCAAGTGGTTACTGAAGGGCGCCCCCAAGCGAAGGGGCATAAGGACGACGGCGTTCGTGGGCCGCGGCGGTGTCGCCGCAGGACTTGTGTTGAGCACGCTGGCTCTCGCTCCTCCCTCAGCCAGTCGCGTTAGTCCGAGTTACCACCCTCCGCATTACAACGCCGGACCTTACGCCGCCGTCGCCATCAGGCTTTCAGGCCCCCGACCCAGTTATGGCACTACGGTGCCGGAGCATTATCGGCAGTTGATGATGGCTCGCTTCAGCAAGGCGATGATTCCGGCGTTCGCCCGCAAGTACAACTTGGCATGCTCTGCGTGTCACACCACCTGGCCGGAGCTCAACAGCTTCGGACAGAGATTCCGGGACAACGGGTACCAGCTCGGGAACGATAGAGACGCTCCGATATGGCAGAATCCGTCATATTGGCCGGTGGCGGTCAGAACCACACCGCAGTGGCATCTGGAAAAAACAACGCATCAACCGGTCGATGCTGTGCGGGGCGATGCGACGAGTGGTACTGTCGAACGAACGATCACCCAGCAAGGCTTCGATCTTTCCGGAGTCGATCTGCTGTTCCTCGGCACCCTGCACAACAATATCTCCTTCGGCTTCATTCCGTCTGCCGACAACACGGGAAGTTTCCACCTCGAAGCAGCGTACGTGCGCTTCAGCAACCTCTTCGACACACACTGGGCGAACGTCAAGGCCGGGAAGTTTGAGCTCGACAACCTCGTTTCAGAGAAGCGGTTCCTGTTTCTCTCCGCCAACGGCGGCATTTACCAGAACTACCACTTCGTGCCGGTCGGTGACGCGACCACGTTCGGGTTGGGTGACAACCAGCTCGGGGTGGAGTTTTCCGGACATTCGGGAAACAGCTACACCAGATACGGCGTTTCCATTCTCGGAAACACGGACGGTGAGGTTGGCTTCGCGGGCGGCAGCCACACCTACGATGCGGCCGTCACCGTCAGTCAGGCATTCGATGCAGGAAGCCTTGGCATTCAGCGCATTGGCGCGTATGCGTACCTCGGCCAGCGGCCCACAACGTTTGAAACGAGCGCGGGAACAGCAATCCCCGGGACTGGATCGTTCAATAAATCGTTTCAGCGATACGGAGTCGCGGGCGATTTCTTCTTCGGCGACCTGGAATTTCTGCCGCTTTATCTGCGCGCATCGGACGATGCGTACCTGGGAACGGCGACTCCGGGGGACCAACCACTTCCCGCGGGCGCGAGGGCGCCGAAGTGGAACGGAGGCTTCCTCGAGGCGCATTACTACGTGAACCCGCAGTTCATCTTTACGGGGCGTGGCGAGTTCATCCGGATGTCCCAGCAGGCGCTGCCTTCGACGCCGAGCAATTTGGGAAACATCGACGCCTACAGCTTTGGCTATCGGTGGTACCCGATGATGACAAGCCGCGCCGGCTTGGCCTTGCACACGGAATACTCGATGGTGAAGACACTGGGCGCGGCCCCTTTGAGTGGGACCGGAGTCGGGCTTCCTCCGCTGTCGACAGACACGCCGGTGTGGAGCAGGTCGCTGTTGTTCGCGCTGGATTTTGCTTTCTAAGGCGGGGAGGCTCGTCATGAGACTCGGAACTTTGCGAGAAAAGTTTGTGTCGAATCTGGCCGTCATTCTCCTCGTGGCGGCAGCCACTGCGCTTCCTGCCCAGGAGGCACGCGTCGGGAACCTCGACGGCCATGCAGCTGCGGGCAAAAAGGAGTATCGCCGATATTGCGTCGGGTGCCACGGTCCGGCTGGGGACGGCATGGGCGAGAACGCCCAGTGGATCGAGCCCAAGCCGCGCGATTTCACGACGGCGGTGTTCAAGTGCCGCTCCACGCCCACGGGCACTCTTCCCACCGACGAAGATCTCTACCATTCGATCGAGCGCGGCTTCGCCTCCACCAACATGCCATCATGGCTGCCGCTCACCGGACAAGTGCGAGCTGACCTAGTCGCGTACATCAAGACGTTCTCCACGCGATGGAGTCAGGGGCATGGAGCGCCGATCGTCATTCCTCCTGAAACTCCGCCCACGGTAGAGAGCATGCTTCGCGGAAGGGCGCTCTTTCAGAAAATGGAATGCTGGAAGTGTCATGGACCAGCCGGTCATGGCGATGGCCCGGCGGCCTCGGCGCTCACCGACAGCAAAGACAATCGAATCATGCCGCACAACTTTTCGGACGGAAGCCGCTTCAAGTGCGGACAGACGAACGAGGATCTCTACCGGGTTTTCATGACCGGTGTCGATGGAACGCCGATGCCGTCCTTTGCGGATAACCTCAAACCGGCTGAGGCGTGGGATCTGGTTCATTTCCTACGGACTCTGCAGCCTCTCAAGACCCCGGAAGCAATGGCCTGGAAGTCGTGGCTTCAGACTCACGCCAACACGCTCACACCCATCGGGCCAGAAGCACAACAACCCTGACCCTCAACCCCTTTTCCTGAGAAGTGACAGCAGATGCAAACAAGAAACTTTTCCATTTTCGCGATCGTGTTTCTCGTGTCCGCGGCTGCCAGCAGCAAGGCAGGAAGATTCGCTGGCCACGCTGTGGCTCCCGGCACCATCGAGGGGATAATCAGCTATACAGGAACGCCGCCCAAGATGAAACCGATCGACATGGCCAAGGAGCCCTCGTGCGCCAAGCAGCACGCGACTCCAGTGATGACTGAAGCCGTCGGCGTAGGTCCGGGAAATACGCTCGAAGATGTCGTCGTTTACGTCTCGGCGGGCGATAAGGGGGCGCAGGCTTCCCAACCCGCGATCTATGATCAGAAGGGGTGTCAGTACATCCCGCACGTCGCGGCAATGGAAGTGAATCAGCCGCTGGAGATCTATAATCACGACCAGACCTCGCACAACATCCACCCGATGGCGAAGCTGAACTCCGAGTGGAACAAGTCACAGCCACCCGGATCGCCGCCGCTCAAGGTCACGTATGAAAAGGCGGAGTTCATTCCGGTGAAGTGCAACGTTCATCCATGGATGCACGGATACTTCGCGGTGCTAGGCACGTCCCACTACTCGGTATCAGACGACAAAGGCACGTTTACCTTGAAAGGACTCGCGCCTGGGAAATACACGATCACTGCCTGGCAGGAAAAATTCGGCACACAGACCGCGGAGGTTACCGTCACCAGCGGCGGAACCACCAAGGCGAATTTCACTTTCAAGGCGGTGCCTTACTAGCCGCCAACCATCCAGGCGGCCGTAATCGAGTCAACGGACCATGGGAAAGCTCTTCGCGATAGTGGTGACCATCATCACGATCGTCTCGACCGGGATCTTCCTTTCCCACATCTGGTGGATGCCGCCCGACTTCTCCCTGCTGGGCGCGGGCATCGACCATCAGATGATGGAGACGATGGTTACCTCCGGCGTTCTGTTCGTCGTGGCGCAGCTGGTGCTCGCTGGTTTCGTCTGGCGGTTTGCCGACAACAACGACAACCGCAAAATCAAGATTTTTCCCGGCGGCGCGACTCCCATGGTGGTCGGCGCCATCATTCTGGTCGGCGCCGAAATTCTGGCTCTCACGCTGGTGGGGTCGAAGATCTGGGCCAGCATCTACGTTGCTCCCGC
>JAYWBE010000215.1:0-5552 GCA_043781715.1 Gemmatimonadaceae bacterium | reverse complement strand
CCGCAATCGGAGCAGCCAGCGAAGTGTCTGTCGCAATTGGAAGCGTCAGCGTAAAGGTTGAGCCGATTCCTTCGGTGCTCTCAAGTGTCAGATCGCCGCGCATCGCTCGGGCGAGCTCCCTGCTGATCGAGAGTCCGAGGCCGACGCCTTGCTGTGTCGCCGTCGTCAGGTGTCTGTCAATCTGGACGAACGCCTCGAACACGCGTTCGATGTCGACTGGACGGACACCGACGCCCGTGTCCTTCACGCGTATTCGCAGCACGCGGGAGTCGTCATCGCACGTGACGCCAACTCTGCCGCCCCTGGCGGTGAATTTGATCGCGTTGGTGATGAGATTGAGCAGGATCTGCTGGAATCTCTCGGCGTCGGCTGCCACGACAGTCTCGCGCTCGCACGGCGTGACGGTGAGCGTCAGCCCATTCGCCTTCGCTTGGAGCGCGCAAAGTCCCTCAACTTCGGCGAGCATGGGATTGACTACGATCGAGATCACGTGCAGGGGCCTCGCCCCTTCGAGTCTCGCGATCGTGAGGATGTCGTTGATCAGACGGAGCAGGTAAGCGGCCGCTCGCTTGATCCGGCCCAGGTCCTTGGTCTGTTCCGGATTGACGACTCCGCGAATTCCCAGCTCCAGGATCTCGGTGTAGCCTGAGATGGCGTTCAGTGGTGTGCGGAGCTCGTGGCTCATGGCGCGCAGAAACACCGTCTTGGCGTTGTTGGCGTGCTCGGCCATCATGCGCGCGTCGCCCGCTTCCGCGAGCGCGGCCGCTGCGGCAATGCGAAGCCTGACGCGATCGAGGGCCTGCGCGCAATAGCGTGAAACGGTTTCGGCGAACTGTCTGTCGAGGCGCGTGAACTCGCGAGAGCCCGCGAATCCGAACGCCAGTGCGCCCACCGCGTGGCCGTCGATCCCGAGAGGGAGGAATATCCACGCGCCGTGGAAGTCGCTCTTGCTGACATTCTGAAAAGATGGATAGTGGGCGAGCATCTTCTCAAAAGATTCCAAATAGATCGCGCGGCAGTGTTCTACTGCTTCGGCGCATGGACTCGGAACTTTCTCGAGCTGCCCGGCGTCGAACGACCGCATGAGCGAATCGAGCGATCCCGATTCGCGCAGTAGCGTGAGCCCTTCTCCTTCAGTCCTGATGACGACCGCCCCGGCTTCGCACTCGAGGGCGACGATGGCTTCGCGGAGAACGGAATCAGCGACTCCGTCCTGCGTGACAGTGCTGCCGAGCGCTGCTGTTATTTTCTGCAGTCGCGTCAGACGCGCGGTCGCTGCATCCGCGAGCGTTTGCGCCGCCGCGATCTCGCGCGTGCGACGATCGAGCTCGCCATTGGCGGACTCGAGGGCAGCGAGAGTCGCCCGCAGCTTGTCCCCGTATGCCTTGAGCCGCAGCAAATTCCTCACCCGCACACTCAGCTCCGCACGATCCACGGGTTTAGTGAGAAAGTCCTCGGCTCCGGCGCCCAAGCCGAGCACTCTGGCGTTGTGATCGTCGAGGGCGGTGACCATGACGACAGGAATACTGTTGGTGGAGACCTCGCTCTTGATCCTGAGCGCCACCTCGTAGCCGTCCATGCCCGGCATCATCACGTCGAGCAGGATGAGGTCGGGCGGTTGTTCCGCGACAACGGCGAGCGCTTCCTCGCCGCTCGCGGCAGTCGTGAGGACAAAGCCTTCCGGCGCGAGCATGACTTTGAGCAGCTCTCTGTTGCGGGGCTCATCGTCCACGATCAGAATGCGGGCCGGGTGTTCGGCGATGTCGGGCGCGGGGTTGATCACGGGAGTGTGGTCCGTCACCTTAGAGCGGCGGTCTTCAGAGCCGCGGCCTTCGCGAGCTGATTCGAGATCGTCGCGAGGAATTCCTTGTATGCCAGGGGCTTGGCGATGTAGCCGTCACAACCCGCGGCGCGAATGCGCTCTTCGTCGCCCTTCATCGCCAGGGCGGTCAGGGCGACCACCGGAATGGCGCGTGTGGCCTTGTCGCGCTTGAGCAGCCCGGTCGCCTGGAGCCCGTCCATGCCGGGCAGCTGGATATCCATCAGCACAAGATCCGGTTGTTCGTCACGCGCTAACGCGATCGCGGTCTCCGCATCTCTGGCCCTGAGAACGGCATGGCCCGCCGACTGAAGCAGGAATGTTGCCAGCGTCATGTTGGCGGGATTGTCCTCGACGATCAGCACCTTTGCCACTCAGGTGACCGCGTGGCGGCCTGTCATCGCTCGCCGGACTTCGGTGGCAAACCGGCCGGCGGTGAAATCGCCCTTTTCCATAATCGTCGACACATACCCATTGAGCTTGACGCGGTCCTCGGCGGTGATCCGCTTCGCCGTGACCACGAGGATCGGTATGCATGCCGTGTTGGCGTCTTCGCGGAGCGCCTCCACAACTTCGAAGCCGGTCACATCCGGCATCATCAGATCGAGCACGATCAGATCCGGCAGCTCCCGCCGCGCGGCCTCGATCGCCTCGCGACCGCCGTAGGCGCGAACCACGGTATTGGCCAGATCGAGGATGCGCACGGCGATAAGCTCCACCGCCTTGGGATCATCATCGACCACGAGGACCTTGAGCGTCCGGCCCGGAGCGAGAGGAATCAGGCCAAGCTCAACGAGCGAGTCATAAAACTCCTGACGGGATATCGGCTTTTGCATCACCGCCGCGGCGCCGAGCGCGAACCCCTTATTCCGATCCGCGACGATAGAGACGATCACGACCGGGACGTGCTTAAGCGTCGGCATCTGCTTGAGGCGGCCAAGGAATTCCCATCCGTCCATGTTGGGCAGCATGATGTCCAGGGTAATCAGCGAAAACGACCGATGCGCCGCGAGCACCAGCGCGGCCTCGGCGGATGCGGCGTGAAAGACCCGGAACCCCGCGGCCTCAAGCTGTATCCGGATCAGGTCGGCGGCTTTGGGGTCATCCTCCACCACCAGCGCGGTCCGCTCTCCCGGCAACACTTCGATCGGTGCTGCTGGCGGCGGCTCCGCCGCCGCGCGGGCAATTTCCTCCGTCGTCCGCATCGGCAGCCACACCGTGAAGCACGAGCCTTCGCCCACAGCACTTTCCGCCGCCAGCGTCCCGCCGTGCAGCTCGGCGAGGAGTTTGATCATGGCCAAGCCCAGGCCCGTGCCCTCGAATTTTCGCGCGAGGCCGCTGTCGATCTGACTGAACGGCTTGAACAGACCCTCTAGCCCCTCGAGCGAGATACCGATGCCGTTGTCGGTGACGCTGATACTGAGAAATTCCTCGAACTCGTTGTCGGCCAACGGAAAGCTTCGGCCCGTCCACGTGCCGGACAGCAGGCCGACTTCGGAACGCGGAACACGGGTGGCGCGGAGAGTCACCTCGCCCCGCTCGCCGGTGAACTTGACCGCATTGGATAGCAGGTTGTACACGATCTGCTTGACCTTGCGCGCGTCCGCCCGAATCGATCCGAGCTCGATGGGGGCATCGGTAGTCAACAGGATGTGCCGGGCGGCGGCTTTCTCCCTGATGATCGAGAGGCTGTTCGCGAACAATGAAGAGACCTGCACAGGCTCCAGGTCGAGCATCATCTTGCCGGCTTCGACCTTGGACAGGTCGAGGATGTCGTTGATCAGCGAGAGCAGATGCTTTCCGCTGCTGAAGATGTCGCCGATGAACCCTCGCTGTTGGTCGGTCAGGTCGCCCAGCAGGCCGTCTCCCAGCACCTCGGAAAAGCCGATGATCGCATTCAGCGGCGTCCTCAGCTCGTGTGACATATTGGCGAGGAATTCGGACTTCATGCGGCTCGCGTCTTCCAGCTCGACGTTTTTCTGCTGGAGTGTCTGCTCGAAGCGTTTCAGCTCGGTCATGTCGCGCGCGGAGGCACACACGCCCTGCAGCCTCCGGTCGCGGTCGTGGAAGGTCGTGGCGTTGTAGGACACCAGCGTGAGCGTGCCGTCCCGCGCGCGCGCGGTGAGCTCGTAGTTGGTGACCTTGCCTTCGGCCAGCACGCGGTTGATCGCAGCCTGGGCACGGCTCGAATCGGTGAAGTAGTTCTTGAACGGCGCGCCGATCAGCTCGTCGCGCGTGCAGCCGGTCAGCGCCTCCATCTGCTTGTTGACGTCGGTGATGATGCCGCGAGGGTCCGTGGTCATCAGTGCGTCGATGTTGGACTCAATGAGCGAGCGGGTATAGAAATGCTGGTCGCGCAGCCGCTGATCGAGCTTCTGCCGCTCCTCTTCGATCTGCTTGCGCGCAGTGTTGTCGGTGCCGATCAGCAGATAGCCGATGATTGCACCCTGCGCGTCACGCAAAGCTGTGACTGACACCACCGCCGGGAATCGGGTCCCATCTTTCCGGATGTATGTGAGCTCGTAGATGTCTTCGATCCCGCGCGAAGCCTTGAACACCAACGCCTCGAAGCCCGGAGTAATCTCGGTTCCGAGCTCGACGCTCAGCGCCCTCGCGCGGGCGATCACTTCCTGCGGATCGGAGATGTCCGCGGGCGTGATCTTGTTCATCACCTCGGCGGCCGTGTAGCCAAGCATGCGCTCGGCGCCGACGTTGAAGATCTGGATGACGCCCGTGGCGTCGGTGGCGATGCTCGAGAAGTTGGCGCTATTGAAAATCGCGTTCTGCAAGGCACCAGCCTTGAGCAGCGCGTCTTCCGCCAGCTTGCGCGCGGTGTTGTCGGTGCCGATCAGCAGATAGCCGATGATGGCGTCTTCCGCATCGCGTAGCGCCGTGATCGAGACTACCGCCGGAAACCGGCTCCCGTCTTTCCGGATGTAGGTCAACTCGTAGATGTCTTCGATGCCACGCGAGGCCTTGAACACCAACGCCTCGAAGCCCGGCGCAATCGGCGTTCCGAGCTCGACGCTGAGAGCTTGGGCGCGCGCGACTACTTCCTGCGGATCGGAAATGTCGGCCGGCGTGATCTTGTTCATCACTTCGGCGGCAGTGTAGCCGAGCATGCGCTCAGCGCCGACGTTGAAGATCTGAATGACGCCCTTGGCGTCGGTGGCGATGCTCGAGAAGTTGGCGCTGTTGAAAATCGCGCTCTGCAGGGCGCCCGTTGTCAGCAGGATCTCCGCTGCTGAGCGGAAGCCTGCGTGGACGCCAGCGGCTTCAGCGTTGCGACGATCGAGGGACACTTTTTGTGCTGTCGTCGTGACTATTCCCTTGAGAGTCAAGCCATCGACTCTCTCGCAAGCGGGGACGCGGTGTGGACACCGTCGGCCGCGGCGTGCGGCCAGACACCGAGCGGCTGGAGCGCGTGCTGCGAGATGAACCCACAGTGCTCGCACACGATCATGACAGCGGGGATGGTCGTTCTTTCTACACTGTCGCGGTCCATCGTCGCCTGCACTTCAATCCTCGAGTATTCACTCACTGTCCATTGGCTGTCACGGCAACGCGGGCAACTTCCCGCGCCGCGAGCCTTCAGAGCGGCGACGATTCTGTGCTTGTCGTCCGCGGAAATTCCCTTGTAATGATTCATGGTAATCCTCGATAGGTTGGTGACGAAGGTGGAAAGCGAACCGCGGCGGCTCCAGCGGGAGCGAGAACAGGTGGTAGCGACTCT
>JAYWBE010000214.1:0-1728 GCA_043781715.1 Gemmatimonadaceae bacterium | reverse complement strand
TGGTCCTCACCAACCGCGTGAATCCGACGCGCAACAACACCCGGCACGTCCAGCTGCGCCGCGACGTCGCTGACGCCGTCCAACAGGCGGTGCTCGGCGCGAGGATCGTCAACTGGGAAGCTCGCTGATTCCTGCGCTTGCGCGATTGAGCAGACATCCACAAAACTGAAGCAGGCAGCTGAGAGCGAACCCCGCTATTTCGCTGGGAGCCTTCATACTCGCGTTTGAGATCCGCGGGGATCTGACATTACGCGCTTCGTCGAGATGTGGATGCCGGTGATTAGGCAGAGACCCGTACTAGGAGAAACCGTAAGTCAAGTCTCAGCTGACAATAGATTTTTCCAGTTATGAGAGACAGGAAGAGCATCATGCGGTCGCCGGACGTAATTTAAAGAGTGCCTCTGTCCTCCCACTGATGTCATCCTCCAGGGAACGAGTCCCCCTCGTCGTCGTCGAGTACGACGAGATCGCCCGCACGATCGCCAGGCGCATCTCCGAGATAGTGAAGGAGCGGCGGCGGAAAGGCGGACACGCCGTGCTCGGTCTCGCCACTGGAAGCACGCCAATCGGGATCTATCGCGAGCTGATCAAGATGCACCGCGACGAAGGCCTCGACTTCTCCGATGTCGTGACCTTCAACCTTGACGAGTACTACCCGATGAAGCCGGACAGCATCCACAGCTATCACCGGTTCATGCGGGAGAATCTCTTCAACCACATCAACGTGCGGCCCGAGAACATCCACATCCCCCGTGGCGACGTTCCCCGCGACGATGTGGATGTCGAATGCGAAGCGTACGAGGCAGCGATCGGGAAGGCGGGTGGAATCGACCTTCAGATCCTCGGCATCGGGAAGACCGGCCACATCGGGTTCAACGAGCCCGGCTCGGGCTCCGATTCGCGCACCCGTCGCATCTCGCTGGACACCGTCACGCGCCGCGATGCCGCGGCTGATTTCTTGGGCGAAGACAACGTGCCGACCGAAGCGATCACGATGGGTGTGGCGACGATCATGGAAGCGAAGGAGATCGCGCTCGTGGCGACGGGCGAGCACAAGGCCGCCGTCATTCGGCGGGCAGTGGAGGGAGAGCCGGACCCCGACGTCGCGGCCACCTATCTCCAGCAGCACCCGAACGCGGTGTTCTACGTCGATTTCGCGGCGGCGGCCGACCTCACGCGCTTTCGAACGCCATGGGTGCTGGGGGAAGTGAAGTGGACGCGCGAGAAAGAGATCGAGGCCGTCATCTGGCTGAGCGAGACGACCAGCAAGTCGGTGCTCAAGCTGGATGAGAAGGACTACCGCGAGCACCACTTGAGTCCGCTGCTGGCGCGGTACGGAAAGGCTGGTCCGCTCAACGGCGCCGTCTTCAACGCTCTGATCGCCAAGATCCGGGGGCGGAGCAAGCTCCCAACCGGCAAGCGCGTGGTCGTGTTCTCTCCGCACCCCGACGATGACGTCATCTCGATGGGCGGACTGCTCAACAAGCTTCACCAGAACAGGAACGACATCGTCGTCGCGTACCAGACGTCCGGCAACATTGCGGTGTTCGACCACGAAGTGCGCCGCTACGCGGATTTTCTGCGGCGCTTTGGGAACGACTTCGACATCAATGATTCAAGGGCGGGCGCGCTGATCGAGGAGGTGGAAGATTTCCTCGACTCGAAGAAGGTGGGAGAGATCGACGCCTTTCCGGTGCAGGTGATGAAGCGCGCGATCCGCGAAGCCGA
>JAYWBE010000213.1:0-16094 GCA_043781715.1 Gemmatimonadaceae bacterium | reverse complement strand
GTGGGTGGTGCGTTGCGGCTCGCGGTTCTCGAAGATGGATTCGTTCATCCCGATCAAGCGCCGGGCGGGGTCGAGAACGGCGGGCGGGCAGCGGCGGTTGTCACGCAGGTGAATCACATCCTCGGGCGCAATGCCAAACTCCTTCCTGAATTCAAGAAAGACCCTTGGATCGGCACCCGTCCAGGAATAGACCGACTGCTCGTCGTCACCAACCACGAAGACGTGGCGATGCTCGCGGGCCAGCTCACGGATGACGGCGTACTGGATCGGATTGAGGTCCTGGAATTCGTCGACGAGGACGACGTCCCACCGTGCTCGCACTTCCGCCGCGACTGCCGCGATTCTTAGAAGCTCCGCGGTCTTGAGAACCAGGGTGTCGAAATCAGCGACATTTCGCTCGGCGGTGATCTGGCGATAGCCGTCGTAGTATTTCTGATAACCGTGGCCCAGCTGCTCGCCGCGGAAGCGATAGCGCGCGAATGCCTCAAGGACGCTCTTCTGCATCCTCGCCGGCACTTTGAGCCGGCGCAGGACGGATTTCTGATAAGGCTCATCGGCGATGCCGAAGCCGAGCTGCAATCCCACGTGCTCGCCGAACTCTCGCAAAAGCTCCGCGCAGAAAGCGTGGATGGTCCCGCGCTTGACGCGCTCCACGCGCGGGCCGAGCTCACGCGCGAGGCGCTCGGCGATTTCGCCGGCCGCCTTGTTCGTGAAGGTGAAGACGCAGATCCGCTCGGGGTTGATCTCGAGCTTGTCGATCAGGAATCGGATCCGCTCGATGAGGCAGAAGGTCTTTCCCGCGCCCGGGCCCGCGAGCACGAGAAGCGGCCGTGGTGCGGCCTCAATGGCCAGGCGCTGCGAAACGGATGGGATGCGCGGAATAGAAACGGCGTCGGTGCCTACCGACGCCGCCTCAGAAATGGACGCTGTGTCCGCTCGCGCGGATCCGTTCGCGCGCGTGGTGGTGACCGTCAGGTGTCCGACGTCCTATGACGTCTTATAGAAGAATTGCTCGCGCACGATCTTCCCGTCCTTCACTTCGTAGAGCGCCATTTCTTCCATGGGGGTACGCTTACCGGTCGGCTTGAACGTCACGTCAAGGTTGTAATAGACCGCGAACTTGTCCTCGCCGACGAAAGGTCCCTCGACAACGGAGGAATTGACCTCGTGGTTCTCGGCCCACCATTTGTTCTTTCCACGGATCGCGTCAATTCCCTTCATTTCGCGTGGCATCGTTTCGTTGCCCATCGATTCGACGCTGACGATGTTCGGGGAGTAAAGGGTGTTGATCGCGTCCATGAAGTTTCCGGCCTTGCAAAAGGAGACGAGCTCCTCGGCGACGGCGGCGGTGGTGGTAGCACTGGGTGCTGCGGTGGTCATGAAGTCTCCTGGTTCGGTGTCCTATCCATAGTAGCGAAACATCTGACGGGCGCCAGCGGGAAAACAGCGAAGCCGTGCTCTTGCCAAACACCCGTTCGGTTGTATAATGCCCGATGTTAACTGTTCAATTAAACTCTATGATTAATTCAGCCCATAAGCGCAAGCCAGCCGGGAGCCGGGCGGCTGCAAAGATTCCGGGACGGGAAGCAGCTACCGAGCAGCGCATCCTCGACGCCGCCCGCGCGGTGTTCCTCCGCCACGGAACCGCCGGCGCACGCATGCAGGAGATCGCGGCGGAGGCCGGCGTGAATCAGGCGCTGCTCCACTACTATTTCCGCACCAAGGAGCGTCTAAGTGCCGCCGTCTTTCAACAGGTCGCTTCCCGCATATTCCCGGCGCTCGTCCAGACGCTCAGTGCCGAGATCTCGCTCGACGAGAAGATCAACCAGCTGATCGTGATTTATCTCGACAACCTCTCGCAGAACCTGTTCGTCCCGGGCTACCTGATCTCGGAGCTGCACCATCACCCGGAACGCGTTCAGCAGCTCCTCTCGGGCGCCATCGGCGCCGACCCGAAAGTCGTGATGCCCGCCCTGCTCAAGACCCTCGAGCGGCAGATCAACGAGCGCGTTCGCAGCGGTACGATGCGACCCATCAAGCCACAACAGTTCGTGATCAATCTGATCTCGCTCTGCATTTTCCCTTTCGCCGCCCGCCCCATGCTATCAATCGTCTTCGGCATGGACGACGCCGCCTTCATGCGCTTCACCGAACAAAGAAAGAAAGAGCTCCCTGAATTCTTCCGCGGAGCGCTCCGGCCATGACACACCGCTTCGTCGTCCTCATCGCGTGTTGCCTGCCCACGCTCGCTGCGCGCGCCTATTCGCAGGTTCCAGCCCCCGACACGCTGAGACCCCTGGCCGCGGATTCGCTGCGCCCGGGCGCGGGTACGGATTCGCTGCGACTTGCCACGCTTCAGGACACCGCGGTCATGCGCGACCCGCGCGGACGTGAGCTCGCCTTGCTCATGGCGCAGTCGCGTCTGCGGCAACAGAATCTCACCGCCGAAAGACGCCCGACGCTCGCAATACAAGGTCAGGCGCAGTACCAGTCCGACGTCGCGCGGATTCCGATCACGCTGCCCGGCGGAATTTCCGTGCCTACTCCACCGCACGATACGTACGACGCGCATCTCGCGGCCGGACAGACGCTGTACGACCCAAGCATCGGGCCGCGCCACGCCGTCGAAGATGCCCAGCTCGCCGAATCGCAGGCGCGGCTCCGCGCCGAGCTCTATCCTCTGCGTCAGAACGTGAGCGATGCGTTCTTCGCCGCTCTCCAGGCTCAATCTCAGATCGCCGAGCTGGTGCTGACGATCACAGACCTCGAGGCGCAGCATCGCGTGGCCGCCGCACGGGTGCACGAGGGCACCGCGCTACCGAGCGAGGAAAAAGCGCTTCGGGCCGAGATCCTGCGACGCCAACAGTCTCTGGCCGAGGCGGCCGCGAGTCGACGCGCGGCGCTCGCAATTCTTACTGACCTGACGGGCACGTCGCACGATAGTACTACGGCTCTCGGTTCGACCGATCTAGCCGCCCAGGTCGCGCGCGCGCGCGACTCGCTCTCGATTCTCCGCTCACGCCCCGAGTACCAGCAGTTCGCACGCTCCCGTGCATTGCTCGAGCAGCAGGAGAGAGCGCGCAAAGCGCAGGATCTGCCGCGTGTCTCGGCCTTCGGCCGCGCGGGTTACGGGCGGCCCGGACTCAATCCGCTCAGCACAAGGTTTGACAGCTACTGGCTCACGGGCGTGCAGCTCCAATGGTCGCCCTGGACTTGGGGCGCGGGGAGTCGCGATCGCGAGATTCTCGCCCTGCAGCGGCAGATCATCTCCGCCGAGGAGCAGCAGTTCACAGACAATCTCCGCCGTGGAACAGAGCAGGATCTCGCAACCATAGATCGGCTCGAGACCTCCGCCCGCGACGACGACGAGATCGTGGCGCTCCGCGAAAGCATCCTTTCCGAGACGCGGGCGCGATTCAATGAAGGTGTTGTGACGTCGGCCGATTATGTCGACCGCCAGACCGATGTTTTGAGTGCGCGCATCGCTCGCGCGCTGCACCGCGTGGAGCTTGCCCAGGCCCGCGCGCGGTTCCTTAACACGCTGGGCATCGAGGCTCGCTGATGCGCACGCTCACTTTCTCTCGGCGCATCGCGATCCTTTTTCGGCGCCTCGCGATTCACTCTCAACACATCGCGATCGCTGTTTTGTTCGTGAGCGCTGCCGCGTGCCGCCGCGGAAAAGATCCGGACGCCTACGGCAATTTCGAGGCGGACGAGGTCTCGGTCTCGGCTCAGGCCAGCGGGCAGCTGACGTCCTTCACCCCGGTAGAAGGCTCGACCCTGCGCGTCGGAGAGGTCGTCGGAGTCGTAGACACCACTCAACTGGCGCTCGAGCGAGCGCAGCTCGTGGCGCAGCAGCAGGCGACCGCGGCGCGGGTCGGAGAAGCGGGCAAGCAGATCGAAGTCTACCAGGCGCAGGTTGGCATCGCGCTTCGCAACTACGAGCGAATGCAGCGGCTCTTCGAGCAGCATGCCGCCACCGCACAGCAGCGGGATCAAGCTGAGCGCGACTACAGGACGCTCGTGGCGCAGATCGGGGCGGCGAAGGCGCAGCAGCAGAGCGTGTCTCGCGACGCCTCGTCGGGCTCCGCGCGGGTGGCTCAGATCAACGATCAGATCGCCAAGAGCAAAGTGATCAACCCGGAAGCGGGAACGGTGCTCGCGACTTACGTGAAAACCGGAGAGGTTGTTCAGTCGGGAGAAGTGCTTTACAAGATTGCCGACGTCGACACCCTGATTCTGCGCGCTTACATCACCGAGAAGCAGCTGTCCGCCGTGAAGCTCGGACAACAGGTTGAGGTTCACGTTGATCAAGGTGGCGGCAGGCTGCTGGCGCTTCCCGGAACCGTGAGATGGATATCGACGAAGGCCGAGTTCACCCCAACTCCGGTGCAAACGCGGGATGAGCGCGCCGATCTCGTGTACGCGGTGAAGGTGTACGTTCCAAATCCGAAGGGTGCGCTCAAGATCGGCATGCCGGCCGACATCACGCTTGGTGCGGTGCCCGCAAAGCAGCCGTCGTGAGCAACACCGTCGAGGTTCGTTCTCTCAGTAAGTCCTTCGCGTCGGTCAAGGCACTCGACGACATCTCGTTCGATGTCGCCGAGGGCGAGCTGTTCGGGCTCGTCGGACCCGATGGCGCCGGCAAGACGACGCTCTTTCGCACCCTGACGACGCTCCTCGTCCCCGACAGGGGCACCGCGACCGTGCTCGGGCTGGATGTCGTCAAAGACCTGTGGGAGATTCGCTCGCGCGTGGGTTACATGCCGGGTGGATTCGCTCTCTATCCAGACCTGAGCGTCGCCGAAAATCTGGAATTCTTCGCGGCCGTGTTCGGGACGACGGTCGAGCAGGGTTACGAGCTGATCGCGCCGATCTACAAGCAGATCGAGCCATTTCGCGACCGCCGCGTCGACGCGCTGTCCGGCGGGATGAAGCAGAAGCTCGCGCTGTCGTGCGCGCTCGTGCACCGTCCGGACATCCTGCTGCTCGACGAGCCCACTACCGGAGTCGACGCCGTGTCAAGGCGGGAGTTCTGGGACCAGCTCGGGCATCTCAAGGCGTCGGGTCTCACGATCGTCGTCTCCACACCATACATGGATGAAGCGCTGCGGTGCGACCGCGTCGCGCTCATTCACGGCGGCAAGATTCTCGAGATCGATCCGCCTGATTCGATCGGTACCCGCTATGGGCTGCCCTTGATCGCGGTGCGCGGGGGCAACCGATTCGAGCTGCTGCACACGCTCCGGGAATTCCCGCATGCGCATGCTGTCTATCTCTTCGGGGACGAGCTGCATTACACGGACAGGCGCGCCGATGCTGCACCGGAGACCGTCGCGAACGAGGTGCGCGAGTACGTCGCGGGGCGCGGGCACAAAGACGTGGAAGCACGCGCAATCGCCGCGGGAATCGAGGACAGCTTCATGGAATTGATGGGCTCCGCGCCGGCGCCGACCGCGACTGCCGCATGAATTCCTCGAGACCCCCGTTTTCGAATCGACGCCAACCCGGGAAACGGTGAGCGCGGCGACGGGCCGGGTCGGCGTGCCAGGTAAAACGGGAGCAGCGGACGGCTTCGCAATCGACGCGCGCGATCTCACGCGCCGCTTCGGATCGTTCGTCGCGGTCGATCACATCACGTTCGACATCAGGGCCGGCGAAGTCTTTGGCTTCCTGGGCGCCAACGGCGCGGGGAAGACGACCGCGATTAAGATGCTCGTCGGTCTCCTGGCGCCGAGCGAGGGCGCGGCGCACGTCGCAGGGTTCGACATCCGCACGCAGCGCGACCAGATCCGCCGCAACATCGGCTACATGAGCCAGCGCTTTTCGCTCTACGCCGACCTCACCGTGCGCGAGAATATCCGCCTCTATGGTGGGATCTACGGTCTGACGCCCGGGCAAATCGCGGAGCGCACCACGACAATGCTCGACACGCTCGGGCTAAGCTCCAACGCCGACGACCTCGTCGCCCGGCTCCCACTCGGCTGGAAGCAGAAGCTCGCCTTCTCCGTGGCGCTGGTGCACGAGCCGAAGATAGTGTTTCTCGACGAGCCCACAAGCGGCGTTGATCCCATCACGCGCCGGCAGTTCTGGGAGCTGATCTACGCCGCCGCCGCACGCGGCACGACGGTGTTCGTCACGACGCACTACATGGACGAGGCCGAGTACTGCGACCGGATCTCGATCATGGTGGACGGAAAGATTGCGGCGCTGGGAACTCCCGCCGAGCTGAAGGAGAAGTTGGGCGCGGACAGCGTGGACGACGTCTTCGTGCGGCTCGCGCGCGGAGCGCCGAAGGGAGCGGCGGCGTGAATCGCAATGCCCTGCGCGCGTTCGTGGTGAAGGAGTTTCACCACATCCTGCGCGACCGGCAGACGCTGACCATTCTGCTCATGATGCCCCTCGTGCAGGTGATCCTGTTCGGGTACGCGCTCCGCAGCGACGTGCGCGACATCCGGCTGGCAGTCGTTGACCCGACGCCGGATCACGCGACGCTCGAGCTGCAGTCACGGTTTATCGCCACCAATCGCTTTCGCGTCGTCACGACCAGCAAGACTCCCGACGTCATCGAGCCACTGTTTCGTCGGGGCAGCGCCGACGTCGCACTGGTGTTCGAACCCGATTTCGCTAACCATCTCCGGGGCACCGACCCGGCGCGCGTGCTGATCGCGGTCGACGCTTCCGATCCGAACACCGGGACGATATCCCTCAACTACACCAGAGCAGTGATCGCGTCCTATCAGGACGAGCGGAGCGCCGCCAACAGGCAGGTGCGCATCGTCACCGAGACGCGGATGCGATTCAACCCTACGCTCGAGAGCGTGAACCTGTTCGTCCCCGGGCTGATCGCGCTCGTTCTCGTTCTCGTGTCGGCGCTGATGACGGCAATATCGTTATCCCGCGAAAAGGAGCGCGGGACGATGGAAGTCCTGCTCGTTTCGCCGCTCCGGCCCCAGCAGATCATCGTCGGTAAAGTCATCCCGTATCTCGGACTTGCGTTTGCCAACGTGCTCACCGCGCTCCTCGCGGCGTGGGTCGTATTCCACGTTCCATTCCGTGGGAGCGTAGTCCTTCTCCTCGCCGAGAGCGTCATCTACACGATCGTGTCACTCGCGCTCGGCGTTCTCGTGGCCGCGCGCACGGCGTCGCAGCGCGCTGCAATGCTGACCGCTATGCTGGCAACGATGCTTCCGAACACGCTGTTGTCGGGAATGATCTTTCCGATTGCGAGCATGCCGGCCTGGCTCCGGCCGGTCACCTACATCGTGCCGGCCCGGTGGTTCATCGTGATCGCGCGCGGGATCATGCTGAAGGGGGTAGGGCTAACGATCCTGTGGCGTGAGACGCTGATACTGTCAATCATGGCAACGCTCCTCCTCGCGGCGGCGATGCGAAGCTTCAAGCCGCGGATGGAGTAGCCGTGCAAACCCTCCGTTATCTGCTCCACAAGGAGTTTCTGCAGATATTCCGCGACAGATTCATGGTAGCGCAGCTCATGCTCATGCCGATCATCCAGCTTCTGCTACTCGGCAACGCGGCGACGTTCGAGGTGAAGACGGCGCGCATGTACGTCGTGGATCGGGATCATAGCGAGATGTCCCGGGGGCTCGTCGACAAGCTTCGGGCGTCGCGGCGCTTCGTGGTCGTCGGCTCGTCGCCATCGTACGATGTCGGCGACCAGTGGATGCTCGAGCGCAGGACCGACCTGATTCTCAGTATCCCCGCTGATTTCGAGCGCGACATCGTGCGCACCCGGGCGGCCCAGGTGCAGCTGGTGTTGAACGCCGAGAATGGCGCGATGGCGGGAGTGACGCAGTCGTACGCGGCGCAGATCATCGGAGTGTATGCGAATGAGCTGGAGTCCGAGCTGACGCCCCTGGTTCGTACGACATCGCGCTCCGGTGGCGCGACGGCTCCCGCGTCGATGCGCGCCCAACCCATAGAAGTGCGCGCGCGCGGATGGTACAATCCCGATCTCAACTACCGTGATTACATGGTGCCGGGAATTCTCGTCCAGCTCGTGACGGTGGTCGGCACGCTGATGACGGCGATGAACATCGTCCGCGAGAAGGAGCTGGGGACGCTCGATCAGCTCAGTGTGACGCCGCTCTCCCAGACCGCATTCATGGCGGCCAAGCTGATTCCCTTCTGGATCATCGCGCTCATCGAGCTGACGCTCGGATTGCTGGTGGCGCGGTTCGTCTTCCACATCCCGATGCTCGGCAGCATCCCACTCGTCTTCGGCGCCGCGGCGATCTATCTGTTCGCGGCCCTTGGCATCGGGCTTTTCGTCTCGACGCTGGTGGACACCCAGCAACAGGCGATGTTCGTGACGTTCTTCATCATCATGGTATATCTGCTCATGAGCGGACTGTTCACGCCGATCCGCTCGATGCCCACGTGGGCGCAGTGGATGGCGCAACTGAATCCGGTGAAGCACTTCATAGAGATAATGCGCGCGGTGCTGCTCAAGGGGGCGACGGCTCGTGATATTTTTCGGCCCATAGCGATACTCGCTTTGTTTGGTGCCGTGGTTCTGACGCTGGCGGTGAGGCAGTACGGAAAAAGAATTGGGTAGCGGCGGAAGAGCCATAACTGCAACCGAATGGGATCCGAGATGTCAGAGGCATAGATCTCAGTCGGTAGTCACCGCGCTCTGACCGCATCCCGCGCGTAGCCGAGTACAACCGACCGCCTTTGCCATTACGCCACTCAGATACGTCGCAGCGCAGTTACCAGGACCTGATATCTACGCTTCTGACATCTCGGATCACGTTCAGTTTGTAGTTGACAGATCGCATCCCGTTCAGTTGCGGTTGCCAGTTGCTCGCCCGTTCGGTTCGGAGTTCGGGTGGAGGCTTTGACAAATCCCGACACGCTCCGGACATTGGTCGATGCCTTCAAGCCAAGCGACCCTCACGCCGATCACGAGCCCGCGACAAATCCGGCTCTCAGATTCCGATGCGGCGCCGCCACGGGGTCTCCCGAAGCACAAGCACCTCGACGACGCAGCCGAGGAGCAGGTAGACCGAATCAGGAAGCTGCAACAGAAGCTGTACGCCGATGGAAGGTTCGCGCTCCTCATCGTGCTCCAGGGGCGCGATGCATCGGGCAAAGATGGGACGATCAAGAAAGTCTTCCGCGGCGTAAATCCCATGGGTTGCGTCGTCACCAGCTTCAAGGTGCCCACGGAGCTGGAGCAGGAGCACGATTTCCTCTGGCGCGTACATGAGCGCGTTCCACCACGGAGAATGATCGGAATATTCAACCGTTCGCACTACGAGGATGTGATCGTAACGCGCGTCCACAATCTCGTGCCGAAGAAAGTGTGGTCGGAGAGGTTCGACCAGATCAACGACTTCGAGCGAATGCTGGCTCAGAATTCGGTCGTGATTCTGAAGTTCTTCCTGCACGTCTCGCGCGATGAGCAGAAGAAGCGGCTCATCGAGCGACTCGAAGACAGAAAAAAGAACTGGAAATTCCGCGCGGGTGATCTCGACGACCGCGAGCTGTGGGACGACTATACGAAAGCGTACCGCGATGCCATCGCCAGGTGCAGCACGAGCTGGGCGCGGTGGCACATCGTGCCCGCGGACGACGAGGACGCTCGCAACCTTCTCGTCGCGCGCAAGATAGCCGACACGCTCGACGCTCTCGATCTGCACTATCCCCCGCTCGATCCGAAGCTGAGAGGGCTCAAGGTCAAATAGTCGGAGCCGACAACATCACCCTCGACGCGGAGAATCCGCTAGCCGGTGTTCCTCAGCCCCTGAGCGATCCCGCTCAGCGTCGTCGCGAGTGCATCCTCTATCGCTTCCCGTTCGCGCTCAGTCTTCGCCACGCCCGTGCGCTTTCTCCGCAGCAGTGATATCTGCAAGAGCGAAAGCGGATCGACATAGGGATTCCTGAGCGCGATCGCCGACTGCAGCACCGGAGCGTCTTCGAGCAGCTGACGGTGCCCGCGAATGAGAAGCAGCGCCTCGACCGCGCGCTGATACTCGCCGATCAGTGACTCAAGCAGCTTGCGATCGCCGCCCAGATGTCGCACGTAGGCGCGCGCGATCTCGACGTCCGTCTTAGCGCAAACCATCTCCGCCTTTCCCAACAGGTCATCAACAAACGGCCAGCTCTCCGCCATCCGCTGGATTCGACGCAAACCGGCACGCGTAGACACTTCCTCGCCGAGCGCGGTTCCGACACCGAGCCAACCGGTGAGCATAAGGCGGATCTGCGTCCAGCCGAATCCCCACGGGATGGCTCGAATGCCTTCGATCCCCGCGGTTGCGCCTGGACGGTACGCTGGGCGCGAGCCAAACCGGGCGTTTGCCAGCTCGTCGATCGGCGTCGCCATGCGAAAGAGCTGAAACAGCGCGTCGCCATCGTAGACGAGCCGGTGATAGACGTCCCGCGACCGCGCCGAAACGCGATCCATCACCTCTCGAAAGTCTTCGACCTCCTTTACGCCGACCTTCTTTCGCCAGTCGCTGAACTCGTGGAGCAGCACTCCCGCCGCCGTCACCTCCAGCGTGCGCTCGGCCACCCGCAACAGACCGAATTGCTGCGAGATGATCTCCCCCTGCTCGGTGATCTTGATGCGGCCCTTCGTAGTTCCCGGAGGAAGTGCGGCGAGAGCGCGATAGACGGGTGATCCGCCGCCACGCCCCACGCTTCCGCCCCTGCCATGGAAAAGACGAAGCTCCACTCCGGCCTCGTCGAACACTTCGGCCAGTGACTCCTGCGCGCGATACAGTCCCCAGGACGCCGCCATCATCCCGGCATCCTTGCCCGAATCGGAGTAGCCGATCATTACTTCCTGCTTCCGTCCTCGCGCTTCGAGCTGCCGGGAATAAACGGGATCGTCGAGCAGCGAGCGCATCACCTCCGGCGCGCGCTCGAGATCGTCGACCGTCTCGAACAGCGGAACTATGTCGAGGCGCGACACCGGTTTCCCGCCGGCGAGATTCACCAGTCCTGCCTCCCTGGCGAGCAGCATCACCCTTAACAGGTCTTCGGCGGACCGCGTCATCGAAACGATGTACGTACAAGCGGCCGGCTCGCCCGCTTCATCCTGGATCGTCCGGATCGCTGCCATCGTATCCACCGCCTGGCGCGTCGCGTCGGAGATCTTCCGGTTCTTGCTGAGAATCGGCCTTCTCGCGAGGAGCGCGGAGCGAATCCGCTCTCCATCCGCATTACCGTTCTTCGGCGCGAGAATCTCCCTGACCGCGGCGGCATGAACGTCGGAATGATCGCGGACATCCATCATGAAGCCGTGAAAGCCGTGCGCGCGCACGGCCGCATACAGTGGATCGACGGTAGTGCGGCACGCCTGCTCCGCGCCGGCGCGCAACAGAGATTTGCGCACCAACTGCAGATCCACCTCGAACGCGCCGACATTGGGATACGCCGCGGGTTCCTTTCTGGGCCGCCCGGCGTCGCGCGACGCGACCAGCCGGCGCGTCGCCTCGATCCGCGCCGACATGAAGCTCAGTTTGAGCCGCAGCGGCTCGTCGGCGTTGCGCCTTCTGTTCTTCTTCCAGATTACGGGCAGCAGCTTCTGGTCCTTGTCGAGCGACTTCACGAGAGCATCCAGTGGCGGCGCGATCGACGACGAGAGCGATAGTCGCCGCGTTAGATCGTCCAGCGCTTCGCGATAACGCCCGAGTATCACGTGGCTCGCCCGGCGCGCCGTGGCGATGGTGATCTCCGGGGTGACGAACGGATTCCCGTCGCGATCCCCACCGACCCACGTTCCAAATCTCAGCGGCACCGCGAGCCTGAACGCGTCGGCAGAGCGCGCGAACTCGTCCTCGAACGCAAGCGCGAGCGTGGCGTGCACGTACGAGTCCGCCTCGAGAAGCCGCGTTTCCAGATACCAGAGGGCCGAACTCACTTCATCGAGGACTGTCGGGCGGTCCTGCCGGACCTCGCTCGTCAGCCAGAGCAGCTCCACTTCGCCCTCCAACGACTGCTCGATCAGCCTCACCTCGTCCGGCGGCGCGGATTCACGCGCGAGAAGATCGTCGGCGACCCGTGCCTGGAGCCCAAGCAGCGTTCTGCGTGTGGACTCGGTAGGGTGCGCGGTGAGTACGGGGCGGATATCCAGAGTGAGCATCGCCCGCTCGATTGCCTCGGCGCTCGCGCCCAGTTTGCGGAGCTGGCGCATCGTCCAGCGCGCGGATGCGGGCTGGGGATCGGTGACGCCCTTGCCCAGATACGAATTGCGGCGCCGGACGCGGTGCGTTTGCTCCGCGGTGTTGATCAGCAGGAAAAAGAGCGTGAACGCGCGCGCCGCCATCCCGCATTGCGCAACGCTGAATCCGTCGATCAGCTTGAGCAGCCCGTCGAGGGTGGGCGCGTCTGCCTGTCCGTGCCGTCGGGCCCGCGTCGCGACGCGCAGCCGCTCGACGATCGTGAACGCCTCGTCACCCTCGAGCCGCCTGATGACCCGCCCGAGCGCCCCGGCAAGCCACCGAACATCGTCGTGGAGTGGGAGGTCTTCTGTACGAGTTGGCGCCGCGAGGGTAAGGCTTTCCATCGAGCGATCAATCTACCCGATTTTGGGCTCACGCCGAACCGGGCGACGCAAAGAACCCGTCGGAACCGGATACCACGCCCGTCGGTGAATCGTCCTGTAATAGCAGTGGACTCTCCCGCTACGTTCGCCCCAAGGCCTCAAAATGAAGATTCCCCATAGCCGCCCGATTCTCGTCTCCTTCGGACTGGCATCGACCGCGCTCGTCATGTGCGCCCTGCTTCTGCTCGAGTGGAAGGATGGAACCGCCGCGGTCGAATCGTTCGATTGGGTGAGTCACACACTCGAAGTTCAACGCGAGCTTGCCACCGTCGAAGCGCGGATGAGCCAAGCGGAGTCGGGTCAGAGAGGATACCTCCTCACCGGCGAGCCGAAGTTCCTAGCCCCGTTCACGGCGGCGACGAACGAGGTGCGCACCCGCCTCATGAATCTGCGGCTTCTGGTTTCGGACAATCCCGCGCAGTTGCGTCGCCTGCTGCTTATCGAGTCTCGTTCGCGGGCCAAGCTGGCCGAGCTAGACTCGACCGCCGGGCTGGAGCGCGCCGGCAAGCACGACCTGGCGGTGAGCGCGGTAAAATCAAGGCACAGCGATAGCCTCATGACCTCGATCCGGTCAGGCCTGCAGTCGATGACGGCGGAAGAGGCAAGCCTGCTGCGGAACCGGCAGCAGGTGCTCGTTACGGAGCTGCATCGCGGCGACATGATCTCTCTGGGTCTCGCCGGTGCTCTCGCCGTGATGCTGATCGCGCTCCTCGTCATTGCGCGCGGGGCAGAACATTACCGGAATCTCGTGACGCTGTGCGCGTGGACGAGATCGGTCGAATACGAAGGCGAGTGGATAAGCTTCGAGGAGTATCTGCGCCGGAAATTCCACATCTCGACGACCCACGGAATTTCGCCCGACGCTCTGGCGCAGATCGAGGTCGGGCTCGAGGAGCCGCAAAAGAGCTGATCCAGCGCCCGCCGCAACCGGCGGAGCTCAGCTCATTTCAGCCGGCGCGCCAACCCAGCCAGATAGTCCGCCGCCTGCGCGATGGGCTTGGCACCGATGAGCGCCGCCCGGTCCAGCGCCGGAATCTTCGGCTCGCTGTTGACGTTGCGAATGCCAAGCCGCTTGCGAAGCTCGTCGCGAAACGCGCGCGCGGGCCGATAGAATCTCTCCCGGTACGCCCGCCACGTGCGTAGGTTGTGCTCCATCAGCTCGGCGCTCTGCTGGTCGAGCACTTCGTCGCGTTCCGCTTCCGTGACGACGGTGAGCGGCTTGGCGCCGGCGAGGGTGTTGACGAACTCGCGGTCGCTGACGGCCTCGAATGATTTCATCTCTTTCGCGAGCTGAAGCACCTCTTCGCGGAGTTCCGCGGGCGGCAGTTCCTTCAACTGTTCGACGAGCGGATCGGTCGAAGGGATTGGAGCCGCGCCCTTCGCGGCCGTCCGCGATTCAAAGCCGGTGAAGCTCGGGCCACTGTACAGATGCCAGAGAAACTCCGCGATCGTCGCCACGACGTAGCAGACGACGCCAACGACGGCGAAGCGCAGGACCGACGGAGACGACCGGAGTACCCCGTGTCCGTGCCAGAGGATATTGAGTGCGGAGATCGCCACGCACCCGGCAATTTTCGCGGGGTGCAGCAGTTGAGTCTGCTTCCACGCGCGCGGCACCGACCGGCGCCACTTCTTGGCCTGGATGGACATCTTCACTCTCAAGAGACTGTTCTCTTGCGACCGCAGTCACGCTTTTTTGACGATTTCTGTTGAAACAAAAGAGGGTAATTACTCTTCAGATCAGAGTGACTTCGCCATGATGTGGTCGTCGCCCACCTGATCCCCAAAGTAGAAGGGCGCGGAGCCGACCACCGAGAACCCCAACCGCGCGTAGAACCCGACGGCCCAGGGCGCTTCCTTCCACACCTGGAGCCAGACCACGTCCGCCCCGCGAGCCTTCGCATCGTCGAAGCACTTCTCCATAAGCGCCGCGCCAACACCGCGCCCTTGGGCCGCGCCCTCGACATAGAAGCGGACGATCTCGAACGCGCAGACTCCGTCAACGCCGGAAGGGGGGTCGGCACTCGAGCGCAGATACGCGTAGGCGATCGCGCTTCCTTTGGCATCTTCCACGATCAGCATGGTGACGCCGTCGTCCGCGATCGCTTCGCGAATCCCTTCGACCGAAAAAGATCGCGCCAGATAGCGACTCAGCTCCGGCTCGGGATGCGTCGGACCGTAGGTCTCCGTGAACAGCCGCGCGCCAAGCGATGCCATCGTCGCCGCGTCATTGACCGTGCAGCGCCGGATGGAGAAAGAGTGCATCGTGCGCGTTGAAGGTAAAAACCACTAAGAGTAAGGACGCCTATACTATCATATGAGATGAGGTCTGTCGCGCGTGAGCGCCGCCAGGCGCAGTAACTAGAGCGTCGGGATCATGAGCAAGAAGCGACGAACGGTCGAGGCAGCCGCCGCCGCGCCGGCTCACAGGGCAACGTGCCGTCCGCTGGCCGGTTGATCCCTATAGAAATCCTACTTGACAACTCGGAGCCGGGACGATAATACAGGGAGTCTTCCGAGCCGGCCACGCGATGTTGCTTGGGCGTCGGACTACGTATTGTGAAGTCCCCAGACTTACCTGACCCCGTCTTCAGGGAGGCCGTACGCAGCTGGTTCGTTCATTCGCTTTGCTGCTATGTGGCCCGTTGTTGTCCGCTGCACCGACCCACGTTACCGGTCAGGCCGAGACGTCGAGATATCCGGGTAATCCCGAACAGGTCTACCTGATTATCCGCAGTGACGATGCCGGGATGAGTCACAGCGTGAACATGGCTCTCGAAAGACTCATCGACACCGGCCTTCCCGTTTCGGTGTCGGTGATGTTTCCCACTCCTTGGTACAAGGAGACGGTTGAGATCCTCAAGCGCCATCCTGCGGTCGCTGTCGGCATTCACCTGACCCTCAATTCGGAGTGGAAGAACTATCGTTGGGGACCTGTGTCGGGCCGCGGTACGGTCCCGACGCTGGTGGACGCGGATGGATACTTCTTCCCGTCCTCCGAGGCGCTTCACCAGAATCACCCCGATCTGAAGGAAGTCGAGAAGGAGCTGCGCGCGCAGATCCAGCGGGCGCTCGGGTCGGGTCTCAAGATCGACTACGTGGATTACCACATGGGAACGGTGGTTCGCTACCCAGAGTTCCGTGAGATCGCGGAGCGACTCGCAAAGGAATATCGCTTGGGCATGTCGCAGTATTTCGGGGACACCAGGCATGATTCCCAATACTCGGCGTCGCCGCGGGACAAGACCGACAGCCTCGTAGCGATGATCGATCGTCTCAAGCCGCGCTTCAATCTCGTGGTCACCCACGTTGGGATAGACAACGCGGAGCTTGGTGCATTACTGGACATGAACACCGACGGAGCCCTTCCCGAGATGAGCAAGAATCGTCAGGGAGAACTGGATGCGCTCACGTCACAGCGGTTCAGGGACGCTCTCAAAGCCCGCAACATCCAGCTGTTGACGTATCGCCAACTGATCGCTATGCAAGGCCTGAACTCTATGCGAAGACCGGAAGG
>JAYWBE010000212.1:0-1737 GCA_043781715.1 Gemmatimonadaceae bacterium | reverse complement strand
CCCAGGCGGCGACGCTGATCGCTCAGGGACACGTGCAGGTCGATGGGCGGCGCGAAAAGGCCAGCTACCGGCCGGAGACTGGGGAGCTGGTGCGGATCGAGATCCCGAAGACCGAGAAGCGGACGATCTCGGGCGAAGACATTCCCGTGAGCGTGGTCTATGAGGATGAGGCCCTCCTCGTCGTGGATAAGCCCGCCGGGATGGTTGTGCACCCGGCACCGGGGAACTGGAGCGGCACGCTCGTGAATGCGCTGCTGGGGCGGGGGGGCAGCCTCTCGAGCGAGGGCGAGCCGGAGCGGGCCGGGATGGTCCACCGCCTCGACAAGGAGACCTCGGGCCTCCTGGTGGTGGCCAAGACCGACCGGTCGCACCGGCTTCTGAGCGCGGCGATCGCTGCCCGGCGGGTGGTCCGGCGATACGCGGTCATGACCTGGGGTCATATCTCGACGGACGCTCTCACGATCGACAAGCCGATAGCGCGTGATCCGCGAGACCGGAAGCGCATGGCAATCGTCATTAAGGGTCGGCCGGCCAAGACCGACCTCATACGCCTTGCTCGGTTCGATGCGGGGGACCTTCTTCGTGCCCATCTCCATTCAGGACGGACTCACCAAATCCGCGTTCATCTCGCGTCTATCGGCCATCCTGTCATGGGCGACGACGTGTATGGCGGGGGCGGAGGACGTCGTGTGGCCGGACTTCCTCCCAAGCGGCATTTCCTGCACGCGGCCTGGCTCGCGTTCAATCACCCCGTGACGGGCGAGGCGCTCGATTTCCGTTCTCCGCTTCCGGAGGATTTGCGCAGCTCCCTCGCGGTGATCACCGGAGAGCACGCACTGGCGGACGACGTCGACCCGCTCACGGTGTTCCGATTCTATGAGTGACGCCGTCGCGCTCCCTCCCGAACTGGTCCTCGAGGAAGAGCCGCACGTACCGACCCGCCGCCTGCTCGTGTTCAACATTGGCGACAGCTCCTTCGCGTGCGATATGGACTCCTTTCGAGAGATAGTTCCCATGCAGCACATAACGAGGCTGCCGGGCGCTCCCAATACCGTGCGCGGCCTTATCAATCTGCGCGGAACCATCGTGACTGTGATTGACGGCGGCACCTCGCTTGGCAAGCTGGCTCGCGGGCGCGCGGAAGGACTGATCCTGCTGGTCGACTATTTCGACCGGTGGATCGGAATCGGTGTTGACGACGTTCGGGACATTCAGGATGTGCCGATAGATCAATTCGGGGCGGCGGATCAGGCGGAAATCCCGCTCGTGGGCGCGGTAACCGGAGCAGTCGAGATCGAGGGGCAGCGGGTCCTCGTGCTCGACATCAAGACAGTGGTTCAGCAAGTCATCGGACAAGGGAGGTAGGGTGAGCAGTACTGTGCTGGTTTGCGACGACGCGGTGTTCATGCGGACGATGGTTAGCGATATCCTTTCTCAGGCTGGCTTCACGGTCGTCGGAGAAGCGGAAAACGGGAAACAGGCCGTTGAGAAATACCAGCAGCTGAAACCGGATCTGGTGACGATGGACATCATCATGCCGGAGATGGGCGGGATCGAAGCGGTGAAGCAGATTACCCAGATGGATCCTGCCGCGCGGATTCTCATGTGCAGCGCCATGGGGCAGCAGGCCCTGGTGCAGGAAGCCCTTCAGGCGGGAGCGCGCGACTTCGTGGTGAAGCCGTTCCAGCCGAGCCGCGTTCTCGAAGCGGTGCAGCGGGTGCTCGCCTAGGTGGACAC
>JAYWBE010000211.1:0-5598 GCA_043781715.1 Gemmatimonadaceae bacterium | reverse complement strand
GAAACTCGCCGTGGCACCAGAAGTGGGAGAACGGCTTTCCGGTCGCGCCTTCGGACTGCGCGATCTCGTCCTCGTGGTGCGGGAAGATCAGATCGATTCCGCCGCAGTGGATGTCGAGTGTCTCGCCGAGGTATTTCATCGCCATCGCCGAGCACTCGAGGTGCCAGCCAGGGCGGCCGCGTCCCCACGGTGAATCCCACGCCGCGCCAGTGGCTTCATCCTCGGGCTTGGCCGCCTTCCACAGCGCAAAGTCCTGCGCGTTCTCCTTGGAGTAGTCGTCCTGAATCACGCGCGCCCCGGCCTTCACCTCGCGCGTATCGAGGCGCGAGAGCTTTCCGTAACCCTTGAACTTGTCGATCGCGAAATAAACGCTCCCGTCGTCGGCGAGGTACGCGAGGTTCCGCTCGACGAGCCGCTCGACGATCGCAATCATCTCCGGGATGTGGTCCGTCGCCCTCGGGTACAGCTCTGCGTCCTGAATCCCGAGGAACGCGCGGTCGGCGTGGAAGATCTCGGTGATCGGCGTCGTGACTTCGCTTATGCTGATGCCGCGCTCGCTCGCCGACTTGATGATCTTGTCGTCGACATCGGTGAGGTTCATCACCTGAAAGATCTTCCAGCCCCGCAGCGCGATCACGCGCCGGAGCAAATCCTCGAACATGAACGTGCGAAAGTTGCCGAGGTGCGCCGGCTTGTAGACGGTCGGCCCGCACGCGTAGATGCGAACGGTTTTGCCATCCTCGGGCGAAAACGATTCGATTTTGCGGGTGAGGGTGTTGTACAGGCGGAAATCGGGGGCGGGCATTCGCGGAAGGTAGGTGGCTCCGTATAGGGGGTCAACACAACTGCCTAGTCCGGGTACGCCGCGGAAATGGCATCCACAAAACCGAAGCAGGGAGCGGACGGCTTTCCAGCTTTCAAGCTGGGAGCTTTCATACAGGCGAACGAGGTCGACAGCGCGACGAAAGTCGACCGCGCGATCACCAGAACGTTGCCGCTACGACTGCTCCGCTACAAGGCGCGGCGGAGTCGCCGGCAACTCGAACGCCGGCTGCGTCGCGCCTCGGCCCGTCGCGGCCCTTTCCCCCCGCGCAACAACCACTCGACCCTCTACGATATTGATGATGCGGGCGGCGATGCGATGCAGCTCGACGGGATTAGGCGCAGCGAGAATGATCGTGATGCCGCGCCGAGCGAGACGAGTGAGGACCGAGACGACATGGGGGTCGAAGAGGAGGCCTTCGCCGCAGAGCGTCTCGTCGAGCAGGATCGCTCGCGGCGATCCGATCAACGACTGCGCGAGTCCGAGCCGCTGCACCAGGCTGGCCGAGAGGGTGCTCACGCGCCGCGTGGCGTGGATGTGGAGACAGACTTCTCTCAGCGCGGCTTCGACCTGCGCGGCCCGGTTCGCGGTGGAGAGGTCGTGAAGCGTCGCGTAGTACTCGAGCGCTTCGCGCACCGTGAGAAAGGAGTAGTAGCCGGCGCGCTGGGGAACGTAGGCGAGTCCGGGCGGAACGTGGTGACCGGTGATCTGTTCGCCGAACCAGTTGATCGTGCCCTCATCGGTCCTGAGGAGGCCGGCGAGACACAGGAGGAGCGTGGATTTCCCCGCGCCGGGCCGCCCGACGAGCCCAACGATCTCGCCGGCTCCCACATCGAGACTGACATCGCGCAGCGCGGGGACCGCCATGGCTCGCGATCTCGCTCCGGAGTGGTACGTCTTGTTGAGGCCCCTGACAGACAATGCGATCGGCACTGGGTCGATCCTCCGCGAACGTGTGCGGACAGGATCGCAGGGTATCGCGAGCGGCGAGCAATCGTTGCGTGGCCCGCGAAATCATTGCATCGCGCAAACGGCGTGATTCTTACAGGGGATACGTCTACCGCACCCGACACGGTAAAAAGGAGCGTACGAGGACGCTAAGCAGTATTCTTGAGCGGCCTTTTCTCGCGAATGGCGATCAGATCGGGCGGAGGCAAAGAAGGAACGAGCACCCCGCCATCGGGAACGGGCACGCGCAGCACGAAGATTCTGTCGCGCGTGCTCTTCCTGAATCCCTTCCCCTCGTAGATGCGGTTGATGAGGATCCGCCGCACGATCACCATCACGGTGACGAGTGTCGGGAGCGCGACCACTAGGCCTAACGGTCCGAGCAGCTGTCCGATCACCAGCACCGACGTGATCGTGAGCACCGGTGGCATGTCGATCTTCTTCGACATCACGAGCGGCGAGACGAGATTTCCCTCGATCAGGTGAATCACGACGCCGAGCAACAGCACGTAGACCGCGCGGGTACCGCCACCTGGCCCGCCGAGGACGAACAGCGCGGGCAGCGTTGTCGCGAGGAGCGTACCGAAGAACGGAATGATTGCGACGAGACCGGTGAATATTCCGAACGTCAGCCAGTAGGGAACGTCGAGTATGTAGAGTCCCGCCGCGGTGAGCGCGGCGAGGAACGTCATCGTCAGAAGCTGGCCGACAATGTAGGCGCGAAGTGCATCGGCAAGATCACTCAACACGTCGCGCACGAGATCGCGATGAATCGGCGGAAACAGCGCGATGAGCCACTCCCTGTACACTCCCGGCTGGAGCGCGAGATAGATGCTCATCACACCCACCGCGAAGCAGTCGACCATGACACGCACCAGCGACAGCACTCTCGGAACCAGTAGCTGCGCCTGATTGGAGGCTTCATTGTAGACTGCGCCGATGAGCGGATGCTCCCCCGGCTTCCAGACGTCGCGCATCGCTGGGAAGCGAGCGACGAAGTGGTCGATTCCCGTCTCCCACCCTTCGATGTACTTGGGCATCACGACGATCAGCGCGCGTGTCTGCTCGACCACGGGCGGGAGCAGAATCGCAAACAGGCCGAGCAGCGCGGCAGCCGTCCCGACCACGGACAGGAAAAACGCGAGCTTGGGCGGGACGTGAGCCTTCTCGACGAACAGGTCTCTCACCGCACCGAGGTACAGCGAGATGATGATCGCTATGAAGAGAAGGAGAAAGACGTCGGCTGTCGCTCCCAGCATCCAGAGGAGCAACAACGTCAGAATTACGCCGGCGAGAATCGGCGCAACTTTGACGCTTGGTGCGGCGGGGCTAGCCAAGGCTATTTGTTCTCGTCGTGGATCTCTTCGACTTCAATATCTTCCGCTTCCGCCTGCCGGCCGGCGCCGAGCGCCTTGCTGTTCGCCACAGCGCCGGCGGGAAGCACGCCCATTTTCTGCTTCAGCTGAATGAGCAGCATCTCGGCCGACTGATTTCCGCCCGCGGCCTCGAGTCGCTTGAAGTCTTTAGCGAGCTTGTCGCCCGAGAATTCCTCGTCGATCTCGGCGCTCGCTCTCACTTTGCGCTCGTTGGCGTCGATCTTCTCTTCCATCCGCGCGAAGGCCTCGAACGCCGACTTCTCCGAGATATGCGACATCGTCTCGTTGATGCGCTTCTGCGCGTCGGCACGGCGCTGCTTGGCGAGAAGAAGATTCTTCTTGCGGTTTGCCTCTTCGATGTTGTCGTTGAGGCCGCGGAGCGATTCCTTGAGGCGGTCGGTCTCCTGCTTGTGCGCCTGCCAGGTGAGATTGAGCTGATCGCCGCGTGACATGTGCTCGCTCCGGCGCATGAGCGCCTGCTTGGCGAGCTCGTCCTGATTCTGCTGGACCGCGAGCATCGCTCGGCGCTCCCAGTCTTCCGCCTCCTTCAGCTCCTGCCTGGTCTGATCGTGGAGGCGTTTTTCGTCGGCGATGGCGGCGGCGACCTGCTGCTTCGCTTTCACTAGCTGCGAGCGCATGTCGAGAATGATCTGATTCAGCATCTTCTCGGGCTGCTCGAACTCGCCGATGGCCGCGTTGACGTTGGCGCGGAACAGCATTGCTATGCGATCGAAGATATTCATTGTGTAAATGCCCCTGAGTTTTTGCCCGCTGAGGGGCGAAGATACTGCCTTCTCCCCTTCTTAACTAGCCGAGAGTTACCCGTCGGACCGCTTGATCTGGTACAGCCGTTCCTTTGCCAGCCGTCGTCCGGTCGGCGTCGCGGCCAACCCTCCGCCCGCCGTTTCGCGATAGCGGACATCCATCTCGCGCCCGATCTCGCCCATCACATCGATCACCTCGTCCACCGGAATGGCGAAGGTGATTCCGGCCAGCGCCATCTCGATTCCAGCCAGTGCGATCGCGGCGCCGGTCGCGTTCCTGAACACGCAGGGCAATTCGACGAGCCCGCCCAACGGATCGCAAACAAGCCCCAGCGTCCCCTGCATCGTGAGCGCCACCGCGTGTCCCACCTGCGACGGCGTCCCGCCCAGCATTTCGGTTGCGGCGCCGGCCGCCATTCCAGCCGCCGCGCCGGTCTCCGCCTGACAACCACCTTCAGCGCCCGAGAGCGACGCTCTCTCCGCCACCACCGCTCCAATCAGCCCCGCCGTCGCCAGTCCATCGACGACTCTCTCGTCCGAAACCGACTTCGCTTTCGCGAGACCGGTGAGGATCGCCGGCAGAACTCCCGCTCCGCCAGCCGTTGGCGCGGCGACGATGACACCCATCGCCGCGTTCACTTCCTGCACCGCCAGCGCCCGAGTCAGGATGTCGCGAAACGGAGTCTGCGCCAGCGGACCTTTCGCGCTCGTCCGCAGCTTCGCGGCGTCGCCGCCGACGAGTCCCGAGGCGGAGTACAAATCACCGACCAACCCCTTCTCGATCGCGCTGCGCATCACGTCGAGCGCGCGTTGCAGCGCCGCACGAATATCTTCGACCGGACGTCCCTGATCGCGCGATTCGGCGGCAAGCGCGACCTGCGCGAGCGACTTCTTGTCTCGTTCAGCGTCCTTGATGGCGTCAGCGAGGGCCTTGTACACTCAGCCTCCGCTGACTTTGGGGAGCCGGCGCGTCCACCGAACCCAGTCGAGCGCGCGCAGCTCCTCGCCCGCTTTCTTGTCGGGCTCCTCGTCGCACTCGATCATCATGAATGCGTCGCCACCCCTTTCCTTTCTCGAAAGCCTCAGCGTAGCAATGTTGATGTCGTGCTCGGCCAGGATCCCGGTGATTCTGGCGATCGAGCCCTTCCTATCCTCAGCTACGAGAACAATCGTGTGTAAGTTTCCGGTCACTTCGACCGGGAAACCATCGATCTCCTGAACCAGGATTCGCCCCGCCCCCAAGGATGACCCGAGCATGGTGGCCTTTTTGCCATTCAGCTCGACGTTGATGCGCACAGTGTTGGGGTGCGCTGCGTCGGCGATCGTCACCTTCTCGAATTTGTAGTCGAGGCCTTCGCGCTCGGCGATCTTTAGAGCTTCACGGATCCGTTCGTCGTCGGGGCGGAAGCCAAGCAGTCCGCCCACGAGCGCCTTGTCGGTGCCGTGACCTTCGCCGGTGCGCGCAAAAGAGCCGTGGAGCTGAAGGAGTCCGCTCTGCGGAGTGCCGCCGATGAGACCGCGCGCGAGAAGTCCGAGCCGGCACGCGCCAGCGGTGTGCGAGGAGGAGGGACCGACCATCACGGGTCCGATTATGTCCAGCAGTGAAACCATGAGCTACTTCCTCCCGCGGGCGTTGCGCCCCCCGATCAGCCTGCCTTGAGCGCGACCTTCTTGCCACTCCCGCTGC
>JAYWBE010000210.1:0-5600 GCA_043781715.1 Gemmatimonadaceae bacterium | reverse complement strand
GCTTTCTGGGAATCGCCGTTGCTCTGGTTGGCCGGAACCATCCGGTCGGCGTTCTCATCGCCGCGTTTTTCTTCGCAACCCTCTCTCAAGGGGGGCTTGCAATACATGCCTTCGTGCCGAAGCAGATGATGGACGTGCTACAGGGCGTCGTCATTCTCGCGGTCGCGATGGCGGTGCCGGAAGTGAGACGAATCCTGCGCGGCGCGCGCGGACGGAGCGACGCGTGAATCCCATCTCGTTTCTCACGCAGATGATACGGATCGCCATTCCATATCTCTTCGCCGCCAGTGGTGGAGTCGTGGCAGAGCGCGCCGGCATCGTCAGCCTCACGCTCGAGGGGTTCATGCTGAGCGGCGCGTTCGCTGCCGTGCTGGGCACTAACTATTCGGGGAGTCCCTGGGTCGGAGTTCTTTCCGGAATACTGGGCGGGTTGATCTTTTCGCTCATTCACGCCGTCGCCACGATCCGCTATCGCGCCGACCAGGTTGTAGTTGGAGTCGCGATCAATCTGCTGGCAATCGGTGTCACACGATTTTTCCTCAAGCTGTTCTTCGCCAGCTCGTCCAATTCGCCGCGCGTCGCTGGCTTCGGCGGAAACATCAACGCGTCGGGCTTCGACAATCCACTGCTCTGGCTCGGGATCATCGTCGCGCCCGTCATGGCGTTCGTGATTTACAAGACGCCGTTCGGCTTGCGCGTCCGGGCCGTGGGCGAGCATCCCGACGCGGCCGAGAGCGTTGGTGTGAGCGTGAAGCGGGTGCGGTACGTCGCGGTGGCGATATCGGGGATGCTGGCGGCGCTGGGCGGCGTCTATCTCGCGCTCGACCAGCATCAGTTCACCGACCAGATGACCGCGGGTCGTGGGTTCATCGCGATTTCAGCGGTGATTTTCGGACGGTGGGATCCCATTCGCGCCGCGCTCGCGTGCCTGTTGTTCGCGGCGGCCGAGACGCTCCAGATACAGTTGCAGGGGAGTCACGCGATTCCGTCGCAGTTCATCGAGATGATTCCATACGCGCTTACGATCATCGCGCTCGCCGGTGTAGTCGGCAGGGCGGTTCCTCCCGCCGCGCTGGGCAAGGTGGAGGACTAGGTGACGCCTCTGCGCGGGAAAGCGTCGGCGATGAGCGGGCATGTGTCGAGGGTCGCGAGCGGCAAGTTGTTCGTGCTGATCATCACGAACTTCGTGGACATGGTGGGATTGCTGATGATCATCCCGCTGATGCCTTTCTACGCGCGCGAGATGGGAGGCGGCGGGTTCGAAGTCGCGATTCTCATGAGTGCGTTTACCGCGGCGCAGCTGCTCAGCGCTCCCTTGTGGGGAAGATTCTCCGATCGATACGGCAGGCGGCCCGCTCTGCTCGTTGGACTCACGGCCGCGGGTATCGCTTACGTGGTTTTCGCGTTCGCGACTTCGATCTGGCTATTGTTGATCTCGCGTATCGTTCAAGGTGCGGGTGGCGGCACGGTCGGCGTCATCCAGGCATACGTCGCGGACACCGTCGAGCCCGACAATCGCGCCAAGGCGCTCGGCTGGCTTTCCGCAGCGACAAATGTCGGCGTCGCGATCGGACCGGCGCTGGGAGGGGTGGCGCTGAAGTTCGGCAGGAGCGGGCCGGGTCTCGCGGCCGCGAGCTTGTGTCTGGTGAACATTTTCTTCGCCTGGAAATTCCTGCGCGAATCACGCGACATGACCGAAGCGCACGAGAAGAAGCCACGCGCGTCGCGGACGGTCATTGCCCACGTGATCACGCACGCGGGCGAGCCCGCGCCGCGATTGATCTGGATTTACGCGATAGCAATGGGCGCGTTCTCGGGGCTGATGGCGATCCTCGCGCTATTTCTCGCCGACAGGTTCGGTGTAAGCAAGGACAAGATCTGGATCTTCTATACGTATGTTGGTGTGATCTCGGTGATCACGCGCGCCGGAATTCTGGGACGGATGGTCGATCGCTACGGAGAAGCGCAGCTGTCGCGAATCGGTCTCGCGCTTCTCGCGACCGGATTGGCGACGCTTCCTCTCGCGCGCGGCTACTTCGGGCTGGCGATCGCCGTGGCGCTGATTCCCCTTGGCACCGCGTTCACATTTCCCTGTGTGACGTCGATGTTGTCGCGCGTGATCTCGAGCAGGGAGCGCGGGCTATACATGGGAGTGCAGCAGACATTCGGTGGATTGTCGCGGGTGATCATCCCGCTCTGGGCTGGGTTCTCGTACGATCATTTCGGGAAGACAGTTCCGCTCTTCACATCGGCCGTTCTCGTATTCGGGACGATCGTCCTCGGCCTTGGGATTAATGACGGAAGGAAGGCAGCGGTAGGCGTCATTTCTCCCTGAGGCGCCTCGCAAAGCCATCGCAGATAGATTCCGGTGTGCGGTCCAAGTAGTCCACATAATTGGCGTTAGCCCGACAAAGAGAGGATCTATGATCCCAACCGAACCCATCGGAAGCATTCCCAGGCCCCAAGCTCTCATCGAAGCGATGGAGGAGTTAGCGGCTGGAAGGATTACACAGGGTGAATTGAACAAACTCTATGATTCCGCTCTGCGGGACACTATCAGCAGCCTCGAAGCCACAGGTTCGCCTGTGATATCTGATGGCGAACAAACTAAACCCAGTTTCGCCACATATCCCATTCACGGCCTTGGTAATCTTGCTTCCGATGGCATGGCCATTCCATTTGCTGACGGCCATCAACGTCAATTACCGCGGCTCACCTCCGGCCCATTTCGGTATAAGACCTTTGCCGATCAGTATCTACAGGAGGCACAAAAACACGCCCATGTCCCGGTTAAGCAAGCAGTCATTTCGGCTTCGGCCCTGAGCCTTTTGTATCCCCAAGGTGGTATCGAAGGGTATTCCCGAGAGGCTTTCATCGCCGATCTGTTGTCGCAAGCCGAATCAGATATCCGCCGTTGTCTTGCACGCGGCGCGTACAACGTGCAGATCGATTTCACCGAAGGCCGTCTTTCGGTCAAGCTCGATCCCAGCAAGGGGGTTTTGAAAAGTTTCGTAGAGCTGAATAACCAGGTGCTGAACCGCTTCACGCCGGAAGAGAGAACGAAAATTGGCGTGCACACTTGCCCAGGTGGCGACAAGGATTCGACCCACAGTGCTGACATTGACTATTCAGACTTACTGCCGGACCTGTTTGCACTAAACGTTGGCCGTTTTTATCTGCAATTGGCCAGTGAAAAAGACAGAGTAAAGGTCTTGAAACTCATCAGGCAGCTTGCCAAACCGCATCAGAAGATTTTTGTGGGAGTTACTGATCCCATCGATCCCAAAGTCGAAACGCCTGAAGACGTCCGAGATCGCGTTCTGGAAGCGGCCGAATACATTCCAAGCGCTCAACTGGGTACCACCGACGATTGTGGGTTCTCTCCTTTTGCCGACGACACCTCCACCGCACGAGAAACTGCGTTTGAAAAGATTCGTGCTCGGGTGGCCGGTACGCGCATGGCCTCAGAAAAACTGGGCTTATGATACCCGGAATGGAGTGTGAATAGTGGGGATTCACGGCTAACTAACGTTTCTGCGCTGTCGGATTGTTGGGTTGAATCACTCTAGCTCGCGCACCGTTTTCTCCACTTCCTGAATGTGTCCAGGAATCTTGACCTTGGGAAAGATTCGCGCGATCCGCCCCTTGCGGTCGACGATCACTGTCGTGCGCTCGAATCCCATGTACTTGCGCCCATACATGGATTTCTCTTTCCAGATGCCGAAGTTATCAGCGAGCCGGTGATCCGCGTCTGAAAGAAGCAGGTAGGGAAGCTGGAACTTCTTCTTGAATTTGCGGTGTGACTCGAGACCGTCCGGGCTTACTCCGATCACCGTGGCGTCGATTTTCCCGAACCGGGGAAATGCGTCGCGAAAATCGCATGCTTCCTGTGTGCAGCCGGTCGTGTTGTCCTTGGGATAGAAGAAGAGGACGACGTTCTTTCCCGCCAGAGAATCGCGGGTCAGGGGGGTTCCGTCGTCCCCCTCGAGCGAGAATGTCGGCAATTGATCGCCTTCACCAATCATGCAACACTCCTCCGCTTTTCAGGCAAAAGGTGAGATCAGCTGTGATCTGGGCTCGGCGCCCGATTCTTCGTATCGACGTCTTTTTCCCACACATCAAGCGCTGCGTTCAGCTTGCGCACCAGCTCCGGGTGCGCTGCGGTCAAGTCGTGTCGCTCGCCGGGATCTGCGGACACATCGAAGAGATAGAAGTTGCTGGGACCCTGGTTGCCGACTTCCTGAAGAAGCTTCCAGCGTCCCGAACGCACCGCTCTCTGCTGGTTGGGACGCTTGACTCTCCAAAAAAGCTGTCGTTCGACGATTGGCGACTGGCCACTCAAGCTGGGCAGAAGATTGAGACCGTCGAGCCTGTCACTCGCTGGGACCGCGGTCCCGGTAACTCCTAGAATCGATGCCGTCAAATCCATGGTGATCGCCACCTGCGCCGAGCTCTTGTTGGCCGGCAACTGGCCCGGCCACCGGAGTATCAACGGGACGCGGATACCGCCTTCCCACAGGGTGCTCTTCCGGTTGGTGAGTGGAGCATTGCGCGACAGCCACTCGCCACCGTTGTCATTTGTAAATATGACCAGCGTGTTCTTCGTGAGGCCGCGCCGCTCGAGCGCTGCCAGAATTATTCCTACGCCATCATCAGCGCGCTCGAGCATCCGAACATAGTCGGCGCGAGTGGCTGGAACGCTCGCGTCGGGACCTTGATACAATCGTTGGTCACCCGCTACGGCTGGTTGAGGAACATCGTGCCGCTCGGACGCCGGCATGCCTGGCGGCTCGAACGGCCAGTGGACCGCGTTGTAAGCCACCTCGAGAAAGAACGGAGTCGTCGAATGGCGATCGACGAAGCTGACCGCACGTCCCGTGATCTCGTCCGTGAGATAGCCTGAGACTTCAATAGGCTTCGTGTTCTCGTAGAGGTCGGGCGTACCGTCACCCCGTCGGTGTGTGTAGTAATCAACCGCACCACCAACGAATCCGAAGAATTCGTCGAAGCCGTGCGCATTCGGACCGAATTCCGATTTAGAGCCAAGATGCCATTTCCCGATGAGCCCGGTCGAGTAGCCATTCTTCTTTAACAGCGCGGGCAATGATGCCCCGGTCACCGGTAGGCCGCGCGCCGAGTCACCGGGGGCGGAACCGAGCGGCCACTCGATGCCATAGCGCTGCTGGTACTGTCCGGTGATCAGGCCAGCTCTGGTCGGCGAGCAGTTGGACGCGTTGGCGTACGCGTCTGTCAAGCGAACTCCCTCGCGTGCTAAGCGGTCAAGATTTGGCGTTCGCGCGTCTTTCACTCCGTAACTGCCGATGTCTCCATAGCCGATGTCGTCCATGAGAATGAGGACGACGTTGGGCCTGGTCCCGGCTCGCGTGACGGGCTGCGCGGCGATATCTGAGAGCGTCGACGCGACAAGGCAGGCAATCACGAGCAGTTTATTCAAGTCGCGGCCCTGCATGAGTGACCTCTCCTTTATTTGCGAGTGTGAAGACTACGGCCGCCATTTAGTCAGACGGCGTCTCTGATGACGGGGCGGCCTTTTCGTGAGTGCGATGGAGCAGCTCATCGATCGAGAACCGATCAGCCTG
>JAYWBE010000209.1:0-1748 GCA_043781715.1 Gemmatimonadaceae bacterium | reverse complement strand
GTGGAACACCAGTGGAAGGCGCTAGCGTCAGTATTCCGACGCTGCGCGCCGGCGGATTCACCGACGATCAGGGCCGCTATAGCTTCTCAGCGCCCGCGTCGGCAACAGGCACGACGATCACCATCATCGCGCGCCGTCTCGGATTCACGCCAAGCTCAGCGCAGGTCGCGCTGACCGGCGCCCCTATCGCTCAGAACTTCAGTCTCTCGACCACGGCGACCGAGCTGCAGGGCGTAGTGGTGACGGCGTTGGGTCTGACCAGAGAGAAGAGCAAGCTCGGTACTGCGCAGCAGCAACTGAGCACGAACGATCTCAACCAGACCAAGACCTTGAACGTCATCAACAACATTCAGGGCAAGGTTTCCGGTGTAAGCATCACCGGGTCGGGGACGCAGGGCGGCTCGAACCGCATTGTGTTCCGCGGGGCGAATTCGATCAACGGCAACAACTCGCCGCTGTTCGTCATCGACGGCGTCGCGCTGTCCAACCGCGCGCGGGCCGGCGACCCGGCTGGCGGCTACGATTTCGGCAGCGCCGTAGCGGACATCAATCCTGACGACATCGCGACGATGTCGATCCTCAAGGGACCCAACGCCGCCGCGCTCTACGGATCACGGGCAGCGAACGGCGTCATCCTCCTGACGACGAAGAAGGGCGCGTCCAGCGGCAACAAGATGCGTACTGAGGTCAACACGGGCTACACCTGGGAGACGCCTTCGGTTCTTCCGACCTATCAGAACCTCTACGGTCAGGGAGCGGGCGGGTCGTTCCAGTACGTGGATGGCCAGAACAGCGGCGATTGCGACGGCTGCGACCAGAGCTATGGTCCCCGTCTCGACGGCCGTCTCATCGATCAATTCACCGGTCCCCAGCAGCCGTGGGTTGCCCATCCGGACAATGTCAAGAGTTTCTTCAACACCGGCCACACGAAGTCCACGACAGTAGCAGTCTCCGGCGGCACCGAGCGCGCAAACGCTCGCCTCTCGTTCGGTTCTGACAACGTCGAGGGCTACGTTCCGAACAACACGTTCCGCAAAACCAACGGTCTGTTGAACGCGGCTCTCAGGATCAATGATCGCTGGAATACCGACGCCAGCCTTCAGTACCTCCGGAACACCGGCGCGAACCGTCCCGGCGTTGGCTACAACAACGGCATCATGGAGCAGTTCGTATGGTTCGGCCGGCAGGTTGACATGGAAGCGCTCCGCGCTTACCGGAGCCACCTTGCGACCGAGAACAACGGTCCTTCCACCCGCGAGTACAACTGGAACTACAACTACCACAACAATCCGTTCTGGCTCCAGTTCGACAACCCGCTCAACGATACACGCGACCGATTCGTCGGCAGCGCGGCGGCCACGTACAAGCTCGCTGATGGAGTCAACGCATCTCTGCGCACAGGCTCCGACATCTACCGGTTCAACATCGACCAGCGCTGGGCGCAGGGTCAAATAACTGGCAGCCCGGTCGATCAGAAGTACTTCGGGGCTTTCCGGCTGATCAACGACTACAGCAACGAGAACACGACGAGCCTGCACCTCACCGCAGATCGTCAGCTCGGCTCTCGCCTCGCGATAAATGCCCTCGGCGGCAGCTCCATCCGTCGTGAGCAGTACAACACCACCAGCATTCAGACCGGTGGCATTACCGTTCCGGGCATTTACAACGTCGCGAACGCGGCTATCACGCCGACTCTGGGCCAGACTAATCAGCGCCGGCAGGTGAACAGCGTGTACGGTTCGACCGCC
>JAYWBE010000208.1:0-16283 GCA_043781715.1 Gemmatimonadaceae bacterium | reverse complement strand
CGAGCATGCGTGCCTCCTCCTCGGCGGCAGGCCTGTCGGGCCCATCTCCGATCATCACCAGCACGCTGGGAACCTCGCGATTCACCTCAGCGAAGATGCGGACAACGTCCCGCACGCGCTTGACGGTGCGGAAGTTGGAGATGTGCATGAGAATCGGCTTCGATTGACCGACCTGCTTCTTGAGCAGGGGCGGATACTTTTCGCGATTGTAGACCTCGGGGTCGATGAAGTTGTGGATCACGTCGATATCGGGGCCATCGCAGCCGAATGCGCGACACGTCTCCTCCTTCAGGTACTGAGAGACCGCCGTGATGCGATCCGACTTCTCGATGGAGAACTTGGTTATCGGATAGAACGAAGGATCCTGCCCGACGATCGTGATGTCCGTTCCGTGTAGCGTCGTGATCACGTGAACATCTTCGCCCGCCTCGCGCAGCATCTCGCGCGCGATCCAGGCGCTCGTGGCGTGCGGGATCGCGTAGTGACAGTGCAGCAGCTCGAGGTGGTGGCTCCTGACCACTTCGTGCATCCGCACCGCGAGGGCGAGATCGTACGGCGGAAACTCGAAGAGTGGATAACGGCCGACATCGACCTCGTGGAAAAAAATGCGGGGCAGGAACGATGGAAGCCGGAATGGCTGTCGGTAGGTGATGAAGTGGACCTCGTGCCCGCGCTCCGCCAACGCGATGCCGAGCTCGGTCGCCACGGCGCCGGACCCGCCGTACGTCGGGTAACAGGTAATGCCTATGTTCACTCAGCCCCCTCCCACCACTCCCGCACGACGGCGCGGGCTCGAGAGTCTTCAGGATTGACAACCGTCACAGCGGCCGGCGGCAGCTGATGTCTGAACCACGTACGCTGGCGCTTCGCGTACTGTCGCGTCTCAATAATGATCCGCTGCCGCGCGGATGACAAATCCAGCCGGCCCTCGATGTGCCCGCGCATGACTGAATAGCCGCTCGCTTTCCACGCCGGCGCGTCCGGCGGGACGCTGCGGTTGAGCTCGCGAACTTCGTTTGCCCAGCCGGCCTCGAGCATCCGGTCAACGCGTGTCTCTATTCTGGACCCAAGCCTGGCACCCGGATCCACGACCAGATACGCAGCCTTTTCATCCTGGGCTTCGATGGCCGTCGCGGCTTTATGCTCCGTGTGGAGAGCGCTGATACGCGACCCTGAAAGCAGTGCCGTCTCGATTGCGCGCACCAGCTGGGTGCGGCCAAGGTGCGCTCGCGCGGGGTCAAGCCCCTCGCACCAGCGGCGCAGCTCGGTAAGAGACTTTGTCTCGAGCTCGCTCTCTAGCTCCGAACGCTGAAGCGGATCCACGGCTGGCGCAGCGAAGAGCGGGTCCACGAGAGCCTTGATATAGAGTCCCGTTCCTCCGACGATCACTGCCTCTCCTCCCATCTTGCTGGCGCAAGCGACCCATTCGTCCGCCTCGCTCGCCCATCTGGCCGCGGAGAACCGCTCGTCCGGCCTGGCGACATCGACTCCGTAATGGGTGACGCGCGCACGCTCTTCACCGGTCGGCTTGGCGGTTCCGATATCGAAGTCGCGATAGATCTGCCGCGAATCCGCGCTGACGATCGCCGCGTTGTACGTCTCGCAAAGGTAGAGTGCGACCGCGGATTTGCCGGCGCCCGTCGGACCGCAGATTATGCGCAGCCGGTGCTTCAGCGTCCGCATCGAGAGCGAGCGCCTATGTCTATCGCCTGCCAAAGCGCCGCTCTACCTCGTCCCAGGTGAGATGAACGATCGTGGAGCGGCCGTGGACATCGTGCGCCGGCAGCGTGGTATCCCGCAATGCAGCGAAGAGCGAGCGCATCTCTCCCTGTGAGAGCTCCTCACCCGCCTTGATTGCGGCTTTGCACGCGACGGTCGCGGCGAGTCGTTCGTGTTTCGCCGCGGCGCCGGCGACTCGGTCGCCCGTCAACGAATCCAGCGTCTCCCGCAAGCAACGCTCGGCGTCGAAACGCGGGTGCGGCATCGGGACGGTGTTGACGATAAGAGTGTGGCCGCCAAATCCTTCGACTTCGAAACCAAGGCGCTCGAGATACTCGCGATTGGAGTCGAACGCCTCACCCTCGGCTGGTCCCAGGTGGAGAGTCAGGGGAAGGAGCAGCCGCTGCGCGGGCGCCGCCCCGGTCTCAAGCGTGTGCATGAACTGCTCATAGAGAACCCGCTCATGCGCGGAATGCTGGTCGATGAGGACCAGTCCATCTTCGTGCTCGAACGCGATGTAGGTGTGCCGGAGCTGGAAGAGTGGCGGAATCGGCTGCGCCGGGGCCGCGACATCTACCGCGGATGCGTCGGTCGCGTATTCCGCGCCGTCGCTCTCCGCCGCGGCAGTGCCGCCCGCGAACAAGGGCGAGTCGTGATCGATAGGGGGCCGAAGGATCTCCGAGTCGGGATTCGGCGGCGTAGCGCCAGGGCGAAAGCTGAAGCTCGAGCCTCGAAAGCCGAGCGACGCCGCGCTGTCCAGAGTTCCGAGAGATCGCCTCACGGCGGTTTCGACAGCGCGCTCAACAGTCCACCGATCGCGGAAGCGAACCTCCGCCTTGGCCGGATGCACATTCACATCGACGGCGTCAGCGGGCAGGGTGACGTTGAGAAAGAACGATGGCCGCACTCCGGCGACGATTGTGGAACGGTAGGCTGCCTCGACCGCGCGCCCAATGCCGGCGTCGCGGACGGCGCGCCCATTGATCGAGAGGAAGCCGCGCCGCGTGGACGTGCCGACGTCTGCCGGTCGCTGAACGAGACCGCTCGTGTGAATCGGCCCAGCGACATCGTCGACGTCGAGAAGATCTTCCGCGTATCGCCCGCCCCAGATCGCGCCAAGACGCGACCGGATGCTCGACACCGGCGGCAGCGTGAGCGCGTTCTTCCCGTCGTGTGACAAATGAATGCGGACGGCCGGCTTTGTGAGCGCCAGGGCGGTCAGCGACTCGACGGCGCTTCTCCATTCCGATCGAGCGCTCCGCAGGAATTTGAGTCGCGCCGGCACGTTGTAGAACAGCTGGCTCACCGTCACCGTGGTTCCACGGCGCCGCGCGATCCGCTCCGCCGGAGAGATCTGTCCACCGATCACTCGGGTCGACGTGCCCTCTCCGTCAGCCGCCGCTGACTGGATCTCGAACTGTGAGACTGAAGCGATGGCGGGCAGAGCTTCTCCGCGAAATCCGAACGTGGACACTCCGACCAAATCCGAAGCTTTGGTGATCTTCGAGGTACCGTGACGTGCGAGAGCGCGCGGTACGTCTTCACTCGAGATGCCAGTGCCATCGTCGCTCACGCGAATCAGCTTGCGTCCGCCATCCTCGAGCGAGATCTCGACGACCGTCGCGCCGGCGTCAATCGCATTCTCGACGAGCTCTTTTACCACCGACGAAGGGCGTTCGACAACTTCGCCCGCCGCGATCTGATCCGCGACTGAGTTCGGAAGAATTGAAATCACCGGCATGGTAATACCGAAATTACCAATCCTTGCCCCTCGGCGGGGTCGGGACGTTCTTCTTCTGCCGTTTGCCCTGTACGTCGGTTTCCTTGTCCTCCGCCGCGTTGAGCACGGCTTCCGCCTGCTGCGGCGTCATTCCGGGAACCGGCTTTGGGGCAGGAGACTGGTTCTGGCTCGGAGCGGGAGACGGACTCTTCGCCTGACCCTGGCCGCCGCCCCCGCCTCCTCCACCACCGCCGCCACCGCCGCCACCGCCTTTTTTCTGCCTTAGCGCCAGCTCATAGTTCCATCGCGCATCAGAGTCAGCGACGGCAACTTCGAGAATCTGCTTATAGCGATAGAGCGCGCTGTCGAGTGGAGCGTCGGCGGAATCTTTTTTTGCGCGACGTCCCTGTATCAGATAGTCGAGGCCGAGGTTGAATCGGGCGTGATGGCGAACCTCGAGGTCTTTCGAATCGGAGGCACGCGTGAGAGGCGGTAGCGCGGCAGCCACCGAGTCCCGAAGCAGAAGCCCGGTGCCAGTGTTATAGAGCGCAATCGCCGCCTTGTCGCGCTCGGCTGGTCGGCACGATGCGGTGAACAAGAGCATAGTCGCGGTTGTTGCCGCTGCGGCAACCGCTCTCCTCCTGCGACGGCGAGTCTGAAGAAAAGTGTCGAGAGCAAGCAGCAGGAGGGCGGCGAGCACGAACCATTGGAACTGGATTCCCAGATTTTCTCCGGAAACCATGGAACGCGGATTGGCGTGAAGATTGTTCAGCGCAGCCCGGATTTTCCCCGCCTTGTCCCCAATGCGAGCTTCAATGAAGGTCCCTTTCCCTTCGTCGGCAATCGCCTTGAGCAAAGCAGGATCGTAGTGGGTAACGACGATATTTCCGTTCTCGTCACGCTTCTGGGTGACGACACGGTTCTCGACGATTGGAATCGTTGATCCTTCGGGGGTCCCGAATCCCACCGTGACGACTGTAAACCCCATCTCCCGCGCACGGCGGGCCTCGGCCAGCACCTCATCGGGGTTGTCGAAGCCTTCGCCGTCACTCATCAGGATGATCGCCTTGTCGCCCTGAGATTTGTTGAGCGCGAGAAGATTCGTGGCCTGACGCAGCGCGCTCGCGAGCGAGCTTCCGCCCTGTCCCACGATCGACGGATCGAGGTTCTGCAAAAACAGATCGAGCGCGCTGTTGTCAACGGTGAGGGGCGTGAGGATGTAGCTCCGGCCCGCGAACGCGAGCAGGGCGAACCGATCGCCGGGCGACAGATCCCTCAAGCGGTCGATCTCCTGTTTCATCGCCTGCAGCCTGCTCGGCTTCTCGTCTGTTGCGAGCATGGAGAGCGAGGCATCGAGCGCGAGCACCACGTCGACACCCTGCTGTTTGACCACGGTCTGTTCGACGCCCCAGCGCGGGCCGGCTAGCGCAAGGCCCAAGAGCAGCGTCGCCAGCGCGGCGCGGAGTGCTGCCGACCACGTGCGCTGCTGCCTGATCGAGGGGGCGAGCCGCGCGATCATGGAAGGAGTACCGAGCCGGGCGAGACGTGTTCTGCGCGCGCGAATTCCCGAGCTCACGAGCCACGCCGTCACTACGGGCAGGAGGATCGCGAAGGCCAGTGCCCACGGCCACTGGATGTAGCGCAGATACGTTGAGATTGTCACGGGAGCGGCGCCTTCCACGCAACGATCCCCAGTTCCGCGAACAGCGCGAGAATGCCGATTGCGAGCGGCCAGCGATAAAGCTCCTTGTATCTCACGATCGTGCTCGAGTGGACGGGGGCCCGCTCCAGCTGATCAATTTGCGCGTAGATGTTCTGGAGCGCGGCCGCGTCCCGCGCACGGAAATATCTGCCGCCGGTCATGCGCGCAATGTTGTTGAGGAGGGCTTCGTCGATTTCCACCGGCTGATACTCGTACCGAAGCCCACCCGCGGCTGTCCGACCGACGGGTACCGGCGCCATTCCGACGCTACCGACTCCGATTCCGTAGATCTTTATTCCGTACGCCGCGGCCGCCTTCGCCGCGACCAGCGGCTCGATGCTGCCGCGGTTGTTGACGCCGTCGGTGAGAAGGATCAGCACGCGCGATTTGCCGGGTGCATCGCGCAGCCTGTTGGCGGCCGTGGCAATCGCATTTCCGATCGCCGTTCCATCCTCGAGCTGTCCTGCCTGGAGATTCGAGACCGCCTGCATTACCACGGGATAGTCGGTCGTGAGAGGGACCTGGGTCAGAGCCTCACCCGCGAATGCGACGATGCCGATGCGATCCGACGTCCGGCGCGCGATGAACTGCTTGACCTTGTCCTTGGCCACCTCAATGCGATTGTTGGGGCGAAAGTCGAGGGCGAGCATCGAGCTCGACAGATCGATCGCTATGACGATGTTGATTCCTTCGCTGGTCTGGGTTTCCGTGTGCGCACCGGACCGGGGCCGGGCAAGCGCGACGATGAACGAGGCGAGCGCGATGTTCCTCAGAACGAATATCGCCGGGGGTATCCAACCTCCGACGTGCGGGCCGGTCGCCAGCACCGACGTGCGGGAGAAGACGATCGCGTCCTTGCGCCGCAGACGGCGCCATACCCACCACGTCGGCAGGAGCAGCAGCAGCCACAACGCTTCCGGCGTGTAGAACTCGAAGAGCCCGAAAACGCTCACGCGGCGCGCTCCTCCGCGACTGCCATCCGCTTCGCGACTTCGGACTTGGGATTTACCCGCGCCTCGACGTGACCGACGACTGCCCGGAGAGTCCGCCCCGCGTCTCGCGCTTCTGCGAGGGAAACTTCCGCTCTCGCGAACTTCACCAGGTCCGCCTGCTCGAGCAGGCGAGCCAGGTCAATTTCCGCGCCGTCGCCTGGCCTCATCGCGCGCAGGAGCTCGGAGGTAGTATCGGAGCGTCGAACCCCGGGGACTCGGGCCGCCAGATATTCGCGCGTGACATCCACTATCGCGGTGAAGTATTCCGCGTACTGGCCGTCCTCGAGCAAATGACGCGCTTCAATCCGAGCGAACTCCTGCTGCGCGCGCGCGTAGGGATCGACCGGCGGCTTGGGCCGGTTGCGCCAGCGCCGCCACGCCCACCAGATAAGGACGGCCGCGATCGCGGCGGCGAGCAGCCCGAGCCAGAGCAACCAGTTGATGATGGGCAGAACGATCAGAGGGCGCGCGAGCTTCGGAATCCGCAGCGAAGTGTCCGCCGGCAGAACCGATTTGACGAAGACCGAGGCGCCGCCCAGGGGCGGACGTCGTTCCTGACCCTCGAATGTGACGCGCACGTCCGGAAATCTGAGTGGCTGCGTCCCGATGTCCCACGCCACGAGATGATAGAGAGCGACCGCGGTGTCGCCGAGCATCGTGACGACTTTTTCGCCGCGAAGCTCGATCGGCCGTACGCCGTTCTGTGTCGTCGTATCCGGGCCAAGCGGGAACTCGAACCGCACTCCCTTGGGGGCGAGCACCTTGATGAACAGGTTGAATGGCTGACCGATGAGCACGGTGTCCGGGTTCACCCGATAACCCATCTGCACCGGCAGCTCGGCTCGCGGATTCTGCGCTGCTTGCGGAGCTATCGCCTGCCACAGCAATAGCGCGAGGCTGACGAAGCTCACCGCCGGTGCGCCCGTGTCTCTCTGGCGCGGAAGAACTTGAGCAGGGGCTCAACGACTCCGCCTTCCGTCCGGACCGCAACCTCGTCGATCGCGAGCCTCCGCAGCAGATGCTTCCGCTCTTCACGCTCGGCCGCGACGCGCTCCGAGTAGGCCTCGCGCACGTGCGAGCTGCTGGTGTCGACCTCGAACGTATCACCTGTCTCCGGATCCATCAGTCGCGCGATGCCGATGTCGGGCAGATCGCGTTCGCTCGGGTCCTCGACGGTAACGGCCACGACGTCGTGCCGCTGCGCCAGAATCTTCAGCGGGTGGGAGATGTCGCCCTCGAGAAAATCCGAGACGATGAACACGATCGCGTGCTCATTCAGCATTTTCGCGACGTAGTCAATCGCCGTCACCATGTCGGTTCCGCGCCCGACCGGTTCGAACGCGAGGAGATCGCGAATGATGCGCAACACGTGACGTCTCCCCTTCCGCGGCGGAATGACGTGCTCGATGCGATCGGTAAAAAGAAGAACGCCGACGCGGTCGTTGTTTCGAATCGCCGACATCGCCAGCACCGCCGCCAGCTCGCTCGCCAGCTCGCTCTTGAATCTCTTCACCGTTCCAAATCTCTCCGAGCCGGAAAGATCGACGACCAGCATCACCGTGAGCTCGCGCTCTTCGATGTAGCGTTTGACAAAGGGTCGGCGCATTCGCGCGGTGACGTTCCAGTCGATCGAGCGGACTTCGTCGCCGGGCTGATACTCGCGCACTTCCGAGAACTCCATTCCCTGCCCCTTGAACACCGAACGGTACTCACCGGTGAAAACGGAGTTGACCAGCCCGCGGGTCCGCAGCTCGATGAGCTTTACCTGCCGCAGAATTTCGGGCGGCACCCCCATCGGCTTCTCGGGAGTGCGCTTGGGCGGCTCCTTGCGAAGGCGACGCGGGCGAAAAAAACTGATCACGGAACGGGTATCGCTTCCAGGATTCGGGAGACGATCTCGTCGCTCGTCACCTCTTCTGCTTCGGCTTCGTAAGTGCGGAGCACGCGGTGGCGCAGAACGTCGGGCGCGATCGCCTTCACGTCGTCGGGCGTCACGAAGGCACGCCCGCGGAGAAAAGCGTGGGCGCGGGAGCCCTGGGCGAGCGCCAGCGTCGCGCGCGGGCTCGCGCCGAATTCGATCAGCGGCTTCAGCTCGGCGAGTCCGGCCTGATCGGGATTGCGGGTAGCGTGGACGATCTCGACGATGTAGTCGACCACCCGCTCGTCGATGTACAACTCCGCTATGTGCCGGCGGGTATCGAGGATCTGTGTCGGCGTGGCGACGCTATCGACCGCGATCGGCTCCCCGCTCGCCATCCTTCGAAGCACCTCTTTCTCTTCCTCACGCGTCGGATATCCCACGTGTAACTTCATCATGAAGCGGTCTACCTGGGCTTCAGGCAGCGGATAGGTGCCTTCCTGCTCGATCGGGTTCTGTGTCGCGAGCACGAGGAACGGCTCCTCGAGCACGTGCGTCATCCCGCCGATCGTCACCTGCTTTTCCTGCATCGCCTCGAGCAGCGCCGCCTGAACCTTCGCCGGCGCGCGATTGATCTCGTCCGCCAGAATAATGTTGGCGAAGATCGGCCCCTTCTTGACCGAGAACTTGCCGTTCGACTGATCGTAGATCTGCGTGCCGACGACGTCCGCCGGCAGCAGGTCGGGGGTGAACTGGATCCGGCTGAAGGAAGTGTTGATCGTCTCCGCCAGAGTGCGGACGGTCAGGGTTTTCGCGAGTCCCGGGACGCCTTCGAGCAAAACGTGTCCACCGGTGAGAAGGCTTATCATGAGACGCTCGACCATGTAATCCTGGCCGACGATGCGGCGGGCTACCTGACGCACGACCTCCTGGACCATCGATGCATCAGCGGCTATTGCGGTGGTTCCGTTCACGTCTTGCTCCTCCCGTAGTGTCCTTGCTCTTGGCGCCGCGCTTGGTGAGCGCGGCAATGATCTCCGTCTCGCGCGCCGTCAGCGGGCGCGTCTTGCCCGATTCCAGCGTGCCAAGTTTCACCGGACCGAACTTTGTCCGCACCAGTCGTTCGACCTCGAGGTTCAGCGCTTCGCACAACCGTCGCACTTCCCTCGTCTTCCCTTCCGCGATCGTCAGCTCCACGTCCCACGTTCCGCGTCCAATCCTCCGGGCGGATACCGCCGTTGGCATCACCAGTCCGTCCTCCAGCTCTACACCTTTCATCGCGGCTCGTGCCGCATCCGCGCCGTCGCCTCGCACGGTGGCGACATAGGTTCGCTCGATCTCGCCGCTCGGGTGTGTCAATTTGTGCGCCGCGTCGCCATCAGTGGTGAGCAGGAGCACCCCTTCGGTCATGTAGTCGAGACGTCCGACGTAGGTCAGTCCGGGGACGTCGTCCACAAGATCGAAAACCGTCGCGCGTCCCCCCGGATCGGCGCGTGTCGTCAACACCCCGGTCGGCTTGTTGAGAACGATCCAGTCCGGTGCGGCTGGTAAAGCAACGGCCTTGCCATCGACGGTGATCTTGTCCTGCTCGGGGTCGACGCTCTGCCCGGTTAGCGCGACGGCTCCATTGATGCGCACGCGTCCCGCGGCAACCAGCTCTTCGGCCCGGCGACGAGAAGCGATTCCCGCGCGTGCCAGGGCGCGCTGAATTCGCATTGATCCGGGCATCAGTCTGCCCGCCGGGGCGCCTCGCCGTTGTCCTTGGTAGCGGGCGCGGGCACTCCTCCCGGCGGCGTCGCCTGCCGCGGGGCTCGCAACGCAATCGCCAGCTCGTCGGCGCGTGGAAGTTCTTCCAGGTGCCTCAAGGCGAACTGCTCGAGGAACGAAGGTGTCGTGCCGTAGAGGAGCGGACGCCCCAGGCCTTCACCGCGTCCGACGACGTCGATCAGTCCGCGCTCGTGTAGCGACTTGAGAATCGCTCCCGCGCCGACACCCCTGATCTCTTCGATCTCCGAGCGGCCGATCGGCTGGCGGTAGGCAATGATCGCGAGCGTCTCGAGCGCCGCCGTTGATAGCCGCTGTGGCCGCGCCGCGAGCTGGGCGCGCTCGATCGCTTCCGTATACTCCGGGCGGGTCAGGATCTGCCATCCTCCAGCGACTGCGATCAGCTCGACCCCGTGACCATCGGTGTCATAGTGGACGCGCAGCTCGTCGAGCGCGGATTCCAGCGTCGTCTCCGCTTCGTCGGCGTGCGCCGCCATCGCGCGGAGCGCAGCCTCGGGGACCGGTGTGGCGCTCGCGAAGAGCGCCGCTTCAAGCAGCTTCGCTAGAGGAGTCACGTGTTATTTCGAACGCGGCGAACGCATGCGGCTGCAGCAGTCGGAGCTCTCCGCGCTTGGCGAGCTCGAGAAGGGCGAGCAGCAGCGAGAGGACTTCCCATGGCTCCGCCTTTTTCGGAAGAATGTCTTTCCATTGCGCGCGGGCACGGATCGCGAGCAGCGCGCGCACGATTCCTATCGCCCCATCTACATCGAGCGCACGCGGAACGACATCGTGGATGTGGGGCTTCCTGGCGAGCCGCAGCACGCGGTCCACCGCCGAGAGAAGCTCGGGGAGGAAGAGCGAGAGCTTGCCCGCCACCGGTATCTGCACCGCTTGCTGACTGTACGCGCGCGCGAACCGCATGCGGCGATCCTCGCTTCGCCGCTCGAGAACGTCGACGACTTCGCGCACCTGCTGGTACTCGAGGAGCCGGCGCACCAGCTCCGCGCGCGGATCGTCCCACAAATCCTCTCCCTCTCTACGGGGAAGCAGTGTTTGTGCCTTGATGCGGACGAGCCGAGCCGCCATCTCGAGATAGTCGGCGGCCTCGTCTAGCTTGAGCGACGAAATCCGCGCCAGGAACTGCTCTGCGATCCGCGCGATAGGGATGTCGTAGATGTCGATCTGCTCGTCGCGAATGAGCGTGAGCAGGAGATCGAGCGGTCCCGAATATTCCGCCAGCTCGACGACGAAGACCTCCGACGCCGCCGACTCAGCGACCGCGAGGGAACCCGGCAGCATCGTGCTCACATCGTCCATGGACTGGGGATGATGTAGGGAAATACTGCTCGAGTTGCGATGGTATCCAGGAAGAACACCGGGGCAAACCAGAGGTTGAGGAGGGGTCGACCAAAAGTGAGGAGCACGATAAGTATCAGCAACCCTTGTCTGCCGATACGTTGATAGCTCAGAGCCCACGCCGGAGGAAGAAAGTATTTGAAAACATGAGACCCATCCAGCGGCGGTATGGGTATGAGATTGAAAGCCATCAGAGAGAGATTGATCACGACGCCAAAGCGTAGCATCGTTTGAATGATCGCGCCCGTGGTCGCCAGGCCGGGGACTGCACTCCCGATTACCCCAACCCCGATGATCAGTGGTAGGCAGGCGAGCGCAATCAGAAGGTTGACCCCAACTCCCGCCAGGGACACGATGATGTCGCCGCGCTTGTAGTTACGATAATTCCGGGGGATGACGGGAACTGGCTTAGCACCTCCGAACGCCATCGTTCCGTGACTGCCGACAAACGTCAATAGCGGCAGGACGATAGTCATGAACGGATCGATGTGGGGCAACGGATTCCAGGTAAGTCTGCCTAGCGCGTAGGCAGTTGAGTCCCCCTGTTTGAACGCCGCGTACCCATGTGCATACTCGTGCGCCACCATCGAGAACAGGAGTATAGGCGCAAGGAGGATGAAATACTGGAATTGATTCAAGGTGTCGGAGTTGTCGTTTGGGCAACGCGTAGAAGTTACTAATTCTCACCATCGCTGGGCACCCGCTGGCAAAAGAATCCAGGATCGTCGCCCGACGCTCTCCGGTGATCCAGGGCGCTGTACGAGGCGAGCCCGAAGGCACGAAGCGCACCGGGTGACGTCTCGCGAGAGCACCGGTGACATTTCTAATGACCGTTGACAAAGTACCGTCCGCGGCTTGACGTGAGCCTCTCTCAAGGGCAAATTGCGTGGCTATACTACAGCCCTAAAGTCACCGGAGATCAGTTAGTGCCAAATCTTGCTTCAGCGAAAAAGAACATGCGGAAATCACGCGCCGCTGCCATCCGCAACCGCGCCCAGAAATCCGCGCTCCGCACCGCCCTCAAGCGGGCGTCCGCCGGAACCGCTGAGGAGAAATTGGCCGCAGTGAAGCTGCTCGACCGCGCTTCACGGAAAGGGCTGATCCACCGGAATGCGGGGGCTCGCCACAAGAGCAGGCTGGCGAAGACCGGAAAGTAAAACCGCACGAAAATCAAAAGGGCGCTCGAAGGCGCCCTTTTTTTATTCGCGTAGCCCGAAGCCTCGAGCCGTCCCGCCGACCGCCCTTGGCAGGTAGTCTTCAGTTGCACTAGAGTCGCAGTTGAAGGCAGCTCTACATCGTCGCCAGCTCCCCCCCACAGCGCTCGCAGTACCACTCGGTCGGATAGTTCGCGGCCCCGCACTCAGGACACTTGAGCGTCTTGTGCTGCTCGGATCTCGGGTCCTGTGTGCCGCCGGTCTTTGGAACCGAAGGCGGAGTCGCGACCGCCGTTGACGGGGGTGCGCCGGATCCGCTTCCCGGCCGAAGGACCGAAAATTCGTCGAATGGCGAGCGGCCGCTCTGAGTGTTTTGAGGGGGCTGCTGCGCGCGCACCGTCACGGGCTGCTCGGAGCGCGCGGGCGGATTCAGCTTCGGCGGTTCGGGAATCGCCGCGCGCGACACGACAGGAGATATTGGTGGGCGCGAGCCGTCCGTGGATACTCCTCTGCCGGCCGCGATCGCTTCCGCCTGCTTTTCCTTTACGCTCAGAGCGAATATCCGATTCAGCTCGTTCAGCTGCGCATCGAGGGCGGCCTTCTCCTTCACCAGACGCGCCAGCTCCTTATCCCACGCCCCGCCGATCTCCTTCCACTGCTTGTCGGTGTACTCTCCGACCGCGGCGCGCAGCTCGGCTTCCTGCCGGGCATCGCGCTGCTGCGATTCCTGGCGGGAGACGTCCTCGAGCCTCAGCGTCAACGCGTCGATGTTCTCGCGCAGCTCGCCGGCACGTTCCGCCAGCTTGCTCGAGACTTCGCGCAGGCGCGTCTTGTAGTCCGCCTGAACGCGCTGATATACGGATGCGGAAGTGTTAGCGCGCTTCTCTTCCAGCGCGGCAAGCCACTCCTCGTATCTCTGGCGCTCCTTTAGGAGCCCATTGAGCGCGTCCAGCGAGACAGGCTCCTTCTCAGCCATCGTACTTCATCCCCTTGTTCGATTCACCTTCTCCCGACCGCGGGCGGGATTCCCCGAGCGGTAGACGACCGACCCCGCCACAATAGTACAAGCGGCGCGCCCCACCAAGGTCATTCCCTCGTACGGACTGTTCCGTCCCTTGGAGACAAATCGTGAAGGGTCAACCTTCCAGCGCGCCTTGGGATCGAACACCGTGACGTCGGCCGCTGCTCCCCGCTTGAGCGATCCGCCGGGGAGGCCGAAGATGCGGGCGGGCGCACACGCCATCCGATCGACGAGATCGGAGAAAGTGAGATGGCCCGTCTCAACGAGAGTTGTCACTATCACCGCAAGCGCGGTTTCGAGGCCGACGATTCCATTCGGCGCGTCGGCGAACTCTCTCTCCTTTTCGTCGTAGTGGTGGGGCGCGTGATCCGTAGCGATGAGATCGATCGTTCCGTCCTTCACGCCAACGCGCAGCGCTTCGACATCCTTCGCGGTGCGAAGGGGTGGATTCATCTTCGCGTTCGTGTTGTACCCCCGAACGCTCTCCTCCGTCAGCGAGAGATGGTGGGGGCAGACTTCCGCCGTGACTCTTATCCCCCGCTCCTTCCCCCAGCGAATCAGCTCGACGGATCCCTTCGTGCTCATGTGCGCGAGGTGAACGTGCCCGCCCGTCAACCGCGCGAGGAGGATGTCGCGGATGACCATGATCTCCTCCGCTTCCGCGGGAATCCCTTTGAGGCCGAGCTGTGCGCTGACGATCCCTTCGTTCATGGACCCGCCGACCGAGAGCGTGGGCTCCTCGCAATGGTCGATCACGGGAATCTTGAAGGTGCGCGCGTACTCGAGCGCCGTTCGCATCAGCTGCGCGCTCGCGACCGGCCTGCCGTCATCACTGACCGCGACCGCGCCGGCGCCCACCATCTCCCCGAATTCGGCCAGCGCCTTCCCCTCCTGACCGACGGAGATCGCGCCGATCGGATATACTCGCGCCGCCTCGGCTCGCTGCGCCTGGCGAACGATGAAGCCCACCGCCGCCTGGTTGTCGGTGACCGGATCGGTGTTCGGCATCGCGCAAACCGCGGTGAACCCTCCGGCCGCGGCGGCCCGCGCTCCCGTCGCGATCGTCTCGACATCTTCGCGCCCGGGCTCACGCAGATGACAGTGAACATCGATGAACCCCGGCGAGACAATGAGTCCGGCGCAGTCGATTACATCGGCTTCCTTCGGGCCCTCTATCGTGCGTCCCACGCCGGCAATCGCACCGTCAACTATGAGGACGTCGCCGACCTCGTTGAGGCGCTGCGATGGATCGACGAGAGTTCCGCCTCTGAGCAGGACCGGCTTCATTCCCTGTCCTCGCGGCCGCGGCCGCTGCCACCCTTGGCCGCCTCGGCCAGCTCCGGCTTTCCGCCGGAGAGCAGGTAAAGCACCGCCATGCGAACCGCTACGCCGTTCGTCACCTGCTCGAGAATCACGCTGTGCGGACCATCGGCCACATCGGAATCGATTTCGACGCCGCGATTCATCGGACCGGGGTGAAGAATCAGAATGTCACGCGGCGCACGATCGAGTCGCTCGCGCGTAATGCCGAAGACACGGTTGTATTCGCGCGCCGACGGTATGTATCCGGCCGTCATCCTCTCGAACTGGAGACGCAGGACGTTTAGCGCCTCGGCCCATTCGATGGCCTCCTCGACCCGATCGAAGATCCGGACTCCGAACTCGTCGATCGCGTTCGGGAGCAACGAGCGTGGTCCGCAAACCGCCACTTCCGCGCCGAGCTTGTTCAAGCCCCAGATGTTCGACCTCGCCACGCGCGAGTGCAGAATGTCGCCGCAGATGCAGATACGCCGTCCCTTCAGATCGCCAAACCTGTCTCGCAGCGTGAGAATGTCGAGTAGCCCCTGCGTAGGATGCTCGTGCATGCCGTCGCCGGCGTTGATGACGTTGGATTGAATCCGCTCGGCCAGAAACTGCGCCGCGCCCGAGGCCGAGTGCCGAACGACGACCATGTCGATGCGCATCGCCTCGAGATTGCGCGCGGTATCTACCAGCGTCTCCCCCTTGGACATGCTCGATCCCGACGCCGAAACATTTACGGTGTCGGCCGAGAGTCTTTTCTCAGCGAACTCGAACGATATCCGCGTTCGCGTGGAGTTCTCGAAGAAGAGGTTTACAATCGTTGAGCCGCGCAATGCCGGCACCTTCTTGATTGCGCGCTCGCTGATCTCCTTGAAGGGCTCGGCGGTATCGAGAATGAGTCGAATCTGGTCGCCAGTCAGCGACTCGAGGCCGAGAAGATCCTTGCCGAGCGTCCCCGTCACGCCGCCGACTTGGGCACGATGACGACCTCGGTGCGCTCGTCGAGCTCGGCAACCAAAACGTCGACTCTTTCATCGGGACCAACTTCTATCTTCTTGCCGACGACGTCGGCATGAATCGGAAGCTCGCGTCCACCGCGATCGATCAGAACCGCGAGCGAGATGGAAGCCGGCCTCCCGAAGTCGGCGAGCTCGTCGAGCGCCGCGCGCACCGTTCGGCCCGTGTACAAGACATCGTCGACAATCACGATGTGTTTGCCCTCAAGGTCCCAGGGGAGGTAGGTCGGGCCGACGACGGGCCGCGGGCCCACGGTCTGGAGGTCGTCTCGGTAGAGCGTGATATCGAGCGAGCCCTGCGGCACCGTCACGCCTTCTCCACCCTCGATCATCTTGACGAGCCGGTCGGCAAGCTGAACGCCGCGACGCTGTATTCCAACGATGATGAGATCGTCCGTGCCGTGGTTGAGCTCGACGATCTCCACGGACATGCGCTTCAAGGTGCGCTCGACGGCCCGGGCGTCGAGGACCGTCGTGGTTTTCGTAGCCATTGGTGCACAATATGGCGCGTCGGACGGGCTAATTGAAGGACACCGCGAGGAACTGCAACTTAAGGGGTGGGGAGTTGCCGCCTTTCAAGTTGATGGCTCACATCTCCCTCAGTTGCCGTTGTCGTTCAGCGCCCACGAACCACTAATTTTATTTGATGCTGGATGAGCTACTCAGGCTGTTCGCCGGA
>JAYWBE010000207.1:0-1765 GCA_043781715.1 Gemmatimonadaceae bacterium | reverse complement strand
CGCGTCGGCGTTTTGGGCGCGTGCAGCGAGTGGAACCGCGGCGAACGCGATCGCCGCGAGGTAGGTGAGCTTTCTCATAGTGAGAGGGTACCCGGCAGAGCCTATGCCGTTCCTGTACTGGCGGGCGGAATGCTGCGGCCGATCGCGGCCGCGACCGCGCGCAGCTCTCGCACGAGCTGCGTGAACTGATCCGGATAAAGCGACTGCGCGCCATCCGACAACGCGCGGTCGGGCTCGGGGTGTACTTCGATCATCACTCCATCCGCGCCGGCGGCGACGGCTGCCCGCGCCATCGGAATCACCTTGTCGCGGAGTCCGGTGCCGTGGCTCGGATCGGCGATGATCGGCAGATGCGAGAGCCGGTGCACGATCGGGATTGCGGTGAGATCGAGCATGTTACGCGCGGCGGGATCGAAGCTCCGGACTCCCCGTTCGCACAGAATCACCTTCTCATTTCCCTCGGCGAGGATGTACTCGGCGCTCAGAAGCAGGTCGTTAATCGTCGCCGCCATCCCGCGCTTCAGCAGTACCGGCTTTTTCATCTTTCCGACCGTCTTGAGCAGCGAGTAGTTCTGCATGTTGCGCGCGCCGATCTGGATGCAGTCCGCGATTTCGGCCACAAGGTGCGCTCCCTCGGAATCCATCGCTTCGGTGACGATCGGCAGTCCCGTCGCCTCGCGCGCGCGAGCGAGAAGCTCGAGACCTTTCTCGCCCAGGCCTTGAAACGAGTATGGCGAGCTGCGCGGCTTGAACGCACCACCACGTAACGCATTCCCGCCCGCCGCCTTCACGATGCGTGCGGCCGCGATGATCTGCTCCTCCGATTCGACCGAGCAGGGGCCTCCGATCACGACGACGCTGTCACCGCCGACGGTGACGCCGGGAGCGAGCTCGACGATGGTGTTCTCCGCGCGCCACTCGCGCGACACCTGCTTGTAGGGCTGCGTGACGTGGATGATCTGCGCGACGCCCGGCAGCGCCTCGATCCGGGACGCGTCGACACGTCCATCATTTCCGACGAGGCCGACCGCCGTGCGCTGAGCGCCGGGCATCGGTCTCGCCTCGTAACCCATCTCCTTGATGATGCTGACTACGCGATCGACGTCTTTCGCCGTCGCGTCGTGCGCCATGACGACTAGCATTTACGCGATGAGTGGGGCTGTGTCGGCGGCTTCGGCTGGCTCGTCGTGCAGCTGTGGCGTGTGCGCGGGATGCGCGGGTGAAATCGTCTCATCGACCGTCCTGCCGCGCATGCGGACGCTCACCAGCGACGATACGCCGGGCTCCTGCATCGTGACGCCGTACACGGCGTCCGCGGCCTCGGTGGTCGTGCGCGGGTTGTGAGTGATCACGATGAACTGCGTCTTGCTCTTGAAGCGGTTGAGCATGCGGACGAAGTGTCCGATGTTCTGATCGTCGAGCGGAGCGTCTACTTCGTCGAGCAGGCAGAACGGGCTTGGCTTGGTCAGGAATATTCCGAAGAGAAGAGAGAGCGCGACGAGTGCCTTCTCGCCGCTCGAGAGAAGGTGGATGCGCTGCGTGCGCTTGCCGCGCGGAGAAGCGTGGATCTCGATGTCGCCCTCGAGCGGTCTTTCCGCGTTTTCCAGACGCAGATCGCACTCGCCGCCGCCAAACAGCGTCATGAAGATGTTCCGGAAATTCTCGCGCACCTGGACGAATGTCTGAAGGAAGAGCTCGCGAGCCGTCGTGTCGATCTCGCGGATCGCCTGCTGAAGTGAGCTCTTTGCAGAGTTGAGATCGTCGC
>JAYWBE010000206.1:0-5656 GCA_043781715.1 Gemmatimonadaceae bacterium | reverse complement strand
TTGGCGAGGCAGCTCGCGCGTCAGGCGGTGTATCTCTGGCCCTTCATGCCGAACAAGGCGGACGAGCTCTGGAAATCACTCGGCGCTCCGGGCTCGCCAAGCGAGATGAGATTCAGCGGGCTGGACGATCTCGATTCGACGGGGTGGAAGGTGCAGAAGGGACCGTCGCTATTTCCGAAAACCGAGACCGCGCCAGCCGCCTAGCGGGCGTGGTACAAAAGTGAATGGGGATCGTCCGAAGACGATCCCCATTTCCTTTTCCGAAGGCGCTTTATCAGCCGCCGATATTCATGATCCCGCGCGTACCGGTCATAACGGTGCTCGCGAGTGCCTAATGTCGCGTGATAATCGCGATCACTCCACCGGCGTTTCCAGTGCCGTACTTCGTCGCAGCTTCCCCCGATCTGTATAGCCGTATGGATGAGACGTCAGAAGCCGGAATGCTGTGGAGGACTGAAATCGCCCCGAACTCCTGGTCGTCGACATAGACGTTGGGGTAGGGCCTCGAAGTTCTTTTGTCGAAACTCGTCTCGCCACGGTAGCTCAGGAAGTTTGGTCGTAGGTTGTGAATCAGTTCGTACGCGGTGGTAGCGAGCGAGGCCACAACCTCTTCCTCGGTGATCAGTTGCGGATCTGCACCCAGTGGTATGGGCACCAATCGTGGAGAGCTACACGCTGACAGTGCGGCGAATAGGAGTGGCGCGAGCCAGCGTGCTGCCGGCATATCATCTCCTCGAAAGAGGCGTTGTTTGTCAGGGCCGCATATACCGCACCGTTGCACTGGATAAAACAACGGGCCGCCTTGAAGGCGACCCGTTGGCTTTCCATCGCCCGGAAAAACATCCTCATAAAATCATCAAGCGCATCCGTTGGGCTTCGTTATACGCGCATCGCACTCAGCCTGCGGGATCGGCATCACCTTCGCGACGAACTGTCCTGGCTGGTCTAGCGGTAGCAGACCGAGCAGGCCAAAGCGACGGTGATCGACCCACCGCTGTCCTTCGAACAGAAGCGAGTACCGCCTCTCGTAAAGCAGAGCGGTCAGTCCAGCCGCTGGTGTGGCGAAGACAACTGGAGACAATCCCCCTCCGGAGACTGAGCGGATGTTGTTAATGTCCTGCATGGCTGCTGCAAAGTTGCCGGTAAATATGTTCGCCTCCGCGCGGATGAGCATGAGCTCCTCGTTGCGGATGATGGTAGCGGGCGAGGTCGGTGTCGCGTAAATGGTGAATCGGTGGGTCGCAGGAATGTTCAGGTTCTGAGGAGGAGTTACCGGCGACGCCAGTGGGACAACCTTTCGCGTATAGCGATCGTCAACAGCTCCTGACGGGCCCGACTGGGCATCAGTCGCGATGCTGGCGTGGGCAAAAATATAGTTGTCCTGTGCGAAGCTATTCGCATTGGGAGTGTCGCCCGCATCGGTCGAATAGACGTTGTAGGTCCCCCGGTTTAAGTCTGCGAGTGAGGTCGCCCCGCCCACAGGTGACACAAAGGTGCCAGCAAGCACGGTGAGGGCCTGGTTGTAGCACGTAGCACCGCATCCGAGCGACCCGCGATAAGCCAGCACCCTGGCGGCAATCGCGCGGTTGAATTTCAGGAACGTGGCGGGTGTATCGAAGCCGGCGAAGCCGGTTGTGAGCGCGAAAGGAAATGACGCCCCACCCGCTTGGAGGTCCGTGGCCGCGTCGTCGAGCGTCGCCGAGATAAACTTGTAAACCGAATCGCGGGATACAAACGGCGCCGGACTGTTCGGGTCTGCGGGAATGTCTACCGGAGCGCCGAGGGTATCGCGCGCGACAATGACATACGTCAGCTCGAGTGCACGATATGTCTTCGCAAATCCAGAAACAGCCGATTTCTGCCCGGCGGACAAGCCAGTGCTGTTCGCGACATTGATGAGCTGGACGGCGTTGCGCTGGTTCTGGTAACGACCGACCCACCCGCCCGACGCGAAGCCCGCGGGATCGAGACGCTGAGGGCCGGGAATTCCGACCAGATAGTTGGAGATGAATCGGCCATCTGTGGCAAAGTAGTTGTATGATTCACGGCCGAATACACCGAAATCCCGAATCATGCCGGCCAACGAGTTTCTGCTACCGGCCAGGACGCCCGACGCCAGCAGTTGCACACCGTTAGGATCCTTGCTGACCCCCTCGGTTGTCGGCTGGTTGAAGTTGGGGATGGTGAGCTTGTCGGCGTTGCAAGCGGCGATTCCTGTAAGTAACAGTCCTAAGCGTGCACCGTGCCAAAAGCGGCGGCGGATCATTGCGTGTCTCCTGGGGCCGAAGCCCATGGGTATTGAGATTCGAGTAAAGGTCATGGCTAGAATCCAAGATCCAGCGAGAGGTAGAAGCTTCGGCTAGGGGGAAACGGCGCGAGGTCCACGAAGCGCGCAACGAAATTCCCACCGTTATTCACTTCCGGATCAAAGCCGTTGTAACGAGAAATGATGAACAGATTCCGCCCCGAGAGGCTGAGCTTCGCGCTCTGCGCGCCTCGGAAACGTGCCGCCATCTGCTGCGGCAATTCGTAAGAAACGTTGACCTCGCGGACCTTTGTGAACGAGCCGTCGACGAGGTAAGCCACGGTGTTGGCACCACCGCCCCACAGGTTGTATCGGTAGGCGCCCAGCGTCGCGCCCACCGCAGGGTCGGGAGACGGCTTGTCATAGTCCCAGGTAGTCTGGCCTTCGTCCATGAGGTTGAGGGTCATGTTGGAAATTGTCCCTCCTCTCCGGTAGTCTACGAGGACATTGAAGTTTAGGGACTTGTAGGACAAATCATTGCCGAAGCTCATCACGTACTTTGGATTTGCATCGGCGAGCGGTTGATTGCTAATGGTGCTTCCGTTGACAATCTTGTTTCCCCAGATCGTCGTGACTGTGTGGCCGGGCGCGAACCGTAGGCGTCCGTATGCATTGCCAAAGCCACCTGCGGCAGTTCCGGTAGTGAACGGCCGAACGCCCGGAGGGAAGCTGGTGATATCGGCCCGACTCTGATACCAGGTCGTCCGCGAGGTCCAGCTGAGATCGTTTCTCTGGATTGGCACCAGCGTGAGCCCGAACTCATAACCCTTGGCAGTCATTTCCCCGCCGTTGACGACGGTCGCGTTGATTCCAGTCGATGGCGCGAGCTGCGGGCGCACGAGAAGGTCCGTCAATTTACGATTGTAGTACGTAGCCTCCAGGCGCATGCGCTGACTCAGGAAGGCTCCGTCCAATCCCATTTCGAACTCATTCAGCCGTTCGGGCTTAATGAGGGGATTGCCAACGGTGGATGGAAGGCCATAGGCCGCCAAACCTCCGATCAGGCCATAGCTGGTGAGGGCAAGGAACCGGTCGCCGTAACCGGGCTGATTTCCGGAAACACCGAATGAGGTCCGGAGCTTTAGCTCGTCAAAGCCTCGCAACCGGGGCGTAAAGCGATACGACGCCGAGGCACGCGGGTAGTAATAAGTCTTTCTCGGGTCGCCATTCAGGCTTGCCCGCTCGCCGCGTATGGCCCCTGAGACGTAGAGTCTCTCGCCGAACATGAGAAGCTCCTCCTGTCCATAGGCTGCCTGAGTGCGCGACTTCTCCTGTCGATCGGTGATGTCGATGTTCTGAGCGCCGGCCGCGACTGACTGCTGTGGACCGAGCCCTCGACCGATGATGTTGTAATCGTTCGAGGCGCGGTCCTGAAGCTGCACGCCAGCCGATGTCGTTGCCGACACCCAACCGGGCGTGAACGCCCATACCGCGCTACCGCTGATGTTGGTGAGGCGCTCAGTTCCATTTCCCTGAACGATTGCTCCGGGAAAGGTGCCACCTTCGGTCGTACCAGCGCGCTGAAACTGAAGGTCCTGCGGCGCACGGATATAGTTTTCGTTGCTATATCGGTCTGCGCCGCCCTGCACGCTGAAGTTCAGGGTGTTCTTTTCCCCGCTGTACGCGGCCCAATTTGCCTTTCCGGAAAAGATCAGTCGGTAAACATCCTCGTTGTTCTGCATCAAATCGAACGTCTGGAACGGGTTCGACCCACCAAGAGTTCCGCCGCCAGCAAAGGGGTTCAGGACGTATTGGCCCAGAGCGTCCTTCTGTCGGAGATCGATTATCGCCGGAGTGTAGGCAAAGCCGTAGAGGGGCGACGAGAACGCGTTATCGTTGTTCGAGATTCCCCGCTGCGAAAACGAGCGGAGCAGGTTCGACCCGAGACTGATTGTGATCCGATCTCCCACATTCTGGTCAACATTCGCGCGTAGGGACTGGCGCCGGGCGCCGGTACCCATCGCGATGCCCGCCTCCTGCTTGTCCGAGCCTGAAGCGTAATAGCGCGTGCTTCCGACTCCTCCCGATAAGGACATGACCGACTCGAAGGAGGGATCTTTGCGGCCGTAGAGCTCACCCTGATAATCGTAGTATGGACAGCTCGTCGCAGTGCAGACTGCGGTCGCGGCAGCGATGCCCTCGGGATTGGCGCCGATCTCCGATAGTGCCTGCGCCAGATTCTGAAAATGCCGCGCTCCCATCTTTCGGATCAGCTGGCTCGTGCCCACCCGTTGGGTGAAATTGAAGCGAGGCGAGCCCTCCCGACCGCGCTTGGTCGTTATGATAACCACACCATTAGTCGCCTGCGAGCCGTAAATGGCCGACGCCGCGGCGCTCTTCAGGACCTCGACATTCTCGATGTCATTCGGGTTGATGTCAGCGAGCCGGTTGGTACTATTTTCCTCGCCCTTGTTCAACGAGCCAGTTATGGCGGATTGCTGATTCGAGCGGGTTGCATTGGAGATTGCCACGCCGTCGACGATTATCAGTGGCTCGATGCGGCCAATCAATGAAGACGCTCCACGTATCTGGATCTGCCCACCTCCTCCCGGCGCGCCGTTGTTCATATTGATCGACGCTCCGATGACTTTGCCCTGCAGCGCGCTTTCAAGGGATTGGGCTGGAACCCGTGCGAGCGCTTCAGAGTTTACCACTGACACGGCGGTCGCAGCATTCCGGCGTTCGATGCTGGTTGCCGCGCCGGTCACGATTACACCCTCAAGCTCGAGGACGTCCTTCTCGAGTGCGAAATCAGCGCTCGACGAGAGTGACGGAATCCGTTGCGTGCCGCGCTTGTACCCAATGGCACGAACGACGACGGTCACATCCCCGTCGGGAACCCGCAGCCGGAACTCTCCGCGCTCGTTTGTGCGCGCTCCTGAGGTCTGGCCCGCGACCGCGACTAAAGCGCCAGGCAGAGGCTGCCCGGCAGGGGTGGTCGTGACTCGCCCTGTGATTTCGCGGGTGTTAGCCTGGGCAAAGGCGCTAGCGCTTGCGAGCACCAGCAACAACACTGAAAAAACCGACGAACGAATCCTTTTCATGCCTGTTCTCCAGCTGGGATGGGTGAGGCTTGCGGCAACAGGCGCAGCAAGCCCGGCAGAGTTGAAGGGACTCTGCTGATATTCTGGTGGCCCCTATTTAGGCGCCGCGAGAGGAGGTGTCAATAGCTACCAGAACCATTCGGCACGTCAGGTGCATGTAAATTTTCCCTTTACACGACAAAAAACAACGCCGGCTTTTCGCCGGCGTTTTGTTCGATTCCTGACCCTTATGGCCTTTTGGGAGCAGCTGGAGTCGTCGTACTCGGGGTCGGCCTCGTCCCGAAATCCACCGTGGGCGGCGCCTCGG
>JAYWBE010000205.1:0-1767 GCA_043781715.1 Gemmatimonadaceae bacterium | reverse complement strand
TCCCGCATCCCCGGCCAGGTTGCCAGGACATGGTGACTGCCGGCGTAACGAATGTGCTCGTAGATCTCGTCCGTGATCGCAATCACGTCCCACTTCTGACACAGCTCCGCGATCAGTGAGATCTCTTCTCGCGTAAAGACTCGCCCCGTCGGATTGTGCGGAGTGTTCACGACAATCGCCCGAGTCTTATTCGAAAACGCGGCCCGCAACTTATCGGGGTCCATGCGCCACTCCGGCGCCTCCAACGGCACGAACACCGGCTTCGCCCCCGCCAGAATCGCATCCGGTCCGTAGTTCTCGTAATACGGCTCGAACACGATCACCTCATCACCCGGATCAACCAAAGCAAGGAACACAGAGGCCATCGCCTCCGTCGCGCCGCAGCACACCGTGATTTCCCGGTCCGGATCCACAGTCATCCCGTACCAGCTCCGGTACTTCTCGGCGATCGCCAGCCTGAGCGCGGGACTACCCCATGTGATCGCATACTGATTGATGTCGCCGCGGATCGCCGCGCACGCCGCATCCTTCATCGGCGTGGGCATCGGGAAGTCGGGAAACCCCTGCGCCAGATTGATCGCGCCGTACTGATTCGCCACGCGCGTCATCTCACGGATCACCGACTCCGTGAACGTGCTGGCGCGTTTAGCGGTGGCCGCGCGCGCCGAAACCTTCTGGCTGCTCGTCATTGATCTCTTACTTTCATCGTGACTTCGATCACACCACTTGAACCGCCCCGGATTCCGAATCTGGCCCCACCCTCGGTAACGTCGTAATAATGGAATTCGGCTACGTTAAAGGCAGGGATGTCACGAAGTGAGCTGATGCTGCCGTACCGCTGCCCGTCGACGAATACGAGCGCGAACTCAGTTCCTGTCCCATTGCTGACCGACGATGTCATGCCATGCCCAGCCAGCCAGTTCGGACGCAGACGCGATAGCGCGTCGTACGCAGTAGTGATGTCCGCGTGAGCGTTGGCGATCTCATCGGCAGTCAGGAGGTTACCTTTTCGACGAACCTCGGACGTACCCGGCGTACCGGATGTGCTGGCAGTTGCGCAGGCCACAATGGCCGCGACAGCCACAACATAAAGATGTTTGACCGACATGGCGTCCTCCGAATTTTATTGTCCGCGCTGTTCAGACCAACTCCGCGACGAGTACTTCTGCTGCCGGCCTTAAATACGGCACGAACTCCCTGTGAAACTGCCACACATACGACGATTTGACAAATCAGGTCGCCCCTCGCGATGATGACCCGGCTCCCGCTATTCCAATTCGAGGCTCAAGCATGCGTTTGGCAGTAATCTTCGGGATTCGCAAATGATTGAAGCAAGTCATCTTGCCAAACGCTTCGGCTCGATAAAAGCCGTGGATGATCTCTCCTTCCGAATCGAGCCCGGAGAGATCGTCGGCCTGCTCGGCCGGAACGGAGCTGGAAAAACCACGACGCTGCACATGCTCGCGGGCATCACTCGGCCGGATTCCGGTCAGGTGCGAGTCTGCGGCGTCGACCTCCTCGAGCAACCCAAGGTCGCGAAGGCGTGCCTCGGATTCATCGCCGACGAGCCCGAATTCTTCGAGTACCTCACCGTCGAAGAGCATCTCAAATTCAGCGGGATGCTGTACGGGATTCAGGGTGGCGCTACGGCGGACGCACTCATCTCGCGGTTCGGGCTGGAAGAGAAACGCCGAGCCTACCCCGAAGAGCTCTCGAGAGGAATGCGTCAGAAGCTGGCGCTGGCTTGCGTGCTCCACCACAACCCGA
>JAYWBE010000204.1:0-1769 GCA_043781715.1 Gemmatimonadaceae bacterium | reverse complement strand
TGCTCGAGAGAGCCGCGAAGCTGAGCGAGGATGCGTCTATCGTCGATGGCAAGACCATCATGAAGGCCGGCGGATCGCTCACCGCGCTTCCGATCATTGAGACTCAGGCAGGCGACGTCTCCGCTTATATCCCGACGAACGTCATCTCGATCACCGACGGTCAAATATTCCTCGAAGCAGACCTTTTCTTCGCCGGCGTCCGTCCGGCGGTCAACGTCGGAATCTCCGTTTCCCGCGTCGGCGGCTCGGCGCAGGTAAAAGCGATGCGCTCCGTCGCCGGCAGACTGCGGCTAGACCTCGCGCAGTACCGCGAGCTCGAGGCGTTCTCCTCCTTCGCGTCAGACCTCGACGCGGCTACCAAGAAGCAGCTCGAGCGCGGAGCGCGGACGGTCGAAATCCTGAAGCAGCCGCAGTACCGTCCGATGGCGGTGGAGCACCAGGTCATGGTGATTTTCGCCGTAACCAACGGATTTCTCGATCCGATTCCGGTGAACCGGCTGAAGGACTGGGAGAAGGGATTCCTCGAGTTCATGGACAAGCAGTTCCCGCAGGTGCCCCAGAAAATCCGCACCGAGAAAGTCCTGTCCAAGGAAACCGAAGCGGATCTCAGACGCGGGATCGACGGCTTCAACCAGCAATTCAACCCCGCGAAGCTCTAAGCATGGCGAAGGGTCGTGAGCTGAAAGGGCGAATCAAGTCCGTCGAGAACACGCGGAAGATCACGCGGACGATGGAGATGGTGGCCACGTCCAAGATGAAGCGCGCGCAGGATCGCGTCGTGGCCGCGCGTCCATTCGCCAACTCGCTCACGGAAGTGATCGCGAACCTCTACACGCCGGAGCTGGCCGAGAGCTTCCCTCTCATGCGCCAGCCGCCCGCGATCAAGAAGGCGGCGGTAATCCTGCTCACCAGCAACCGCGGGCTCGCGGGCGCGTTCAACGCCAATCTCCTCAAGGAAGCGCGCAATCTTCTCGCGCGTTTTGGTGAGCAGGGCGTCGAGCCGGAGCTTCACGTGGTCGGCAAGAAGGGGCTCGGCTACTTCCGCTACATCGGCCGTGCAGTGGCGTCCGGCCGGACCGACATCACGGGCCAGCCGACAGTGGCCAACGCCGCCGAGCTCGTCGATGGCCTGATCCAACGATTTGCGTCGGCCGAGATCGACGCAGTCTACGTCATCTACTCGAAGTTCAACTCCGCCCTCTCCACGCCGCCCACATCGCAGCTCGTGCTCCCGGTCACGCCACCGAAGCGCAAGGGTCCTCAGCCCGACTACATCCTGATGCCATCCGCGGAAGTGATCCTCACGCAACTTCTGCCCTTGTACGTGCGCAACTCGATTTATCGCGCGCTGGTCGAGAACGAGGCCGGATTTCAGAGCGCTCAGCGCACCGCGATGAAGAACGCGACCGACAACGCGGGTGAGATGCTCAATGTTCTACGCCGCACATTCAACCGCGCCCGCCAGGCGCAGATCACGCAGGAGATCGCCGAGATCGTCGGCGGTGCCTCTGCGCTACAGGGGTAACCATGGCTACGGCCGTTCGCACCGAGAAGAAGCTGCGCGCGAAAGAAGAGAAAAAGGCTAATTTTGGTAAAGTTGTGCAGGTCATCGGGCCCGTGCTTGACGTCGAATTCGAGTCCGAGCACCTGCCCGAGCTTTACAACGCTCTGCGCATCCGTGAGAAGTCCGATGCCGGCTCCACCATTGACGTCGTCATCGAGGTGCAGCAGCACATCGGCCGCAACCAGGTGCGTGCGGTGGCGATGTC
>JAYWBE010000203.1:0-1770 GCA_043781715.1 Gemmatimonadaceae bacterium | reverse complement strand
TCAGCGCGTTCACGGCGCGCGGGCTGTGTGCGGACCTTATGCGGGCTGTTTTGGCTGAGCATGAGTTGGTAACGGGCGAGGTCAATTTACGAGAATTGGACCGCGTGCTCAGTGAGAAATTTCATGCGCCAAAGGCCCTTTTGGCGAGCATCGAGAGTCAGCTCCGCGACCAGACGGTAATCCCCGAGCCTAAAGTACCGGCGGCGATTCCCATTCGCGATGTGGACGATGCGTGGGTCCTCGCCTCGGCGCTCGAGGGCGCTGTCGACATGCTAGTCACCGGCGATCAGGACTTGCTCGAGATCGCTGCATCAGTGGCGATTCCGATTCTTACGCCCCGCCAGGCATGGGAGCAGCTGCGCTGAGCAGGCACCACCCAACTCGGCCCACCGATTGAACTTGCCCCGCAAATTAGATATACTTGTAGGCTGGCCAAGAACGCCCAAACTCCACCTTTTAACCGCTCAGAATGCCCGACCTCGAGACTGAAGAAACTTCAACCCCTACCGGCACGACGCTGACGCCGCGCGAGAAGCGCGACCTTCAGAAGGCGCAGCTACGCCCGCTTGCCAACCTCCGCCCCGAACTCTACGACGAGGACGATTACTCCCCGGACGAGCTCGAATCCATGATGGCCATGTACAACGGCACCATGGCTTCGATCGAAGAAGGCGAAATCGTCAAATCTGTAGTCCTCGACATTCGCGACAACATGGTCGTCCTCGACATCGGCTTCAAATCCGAAGGGACGATCCCGCTCGAAGAATTCAAGGACATGCCCGACTTGAAGGCCGGCGATGAAGTCGAAGTGCTCCTCGAGCACCTCGAGGACATGGAAGGTTCCGTCGTGCTGTCGAAGAAGAAAGCCGACTTCATGCGCGTATGGGAACGCATCCGCGTCGCATACGAGAGCGATCAGCCCGTCTCCGGAACCCTGGTCAAGAAGATCAAGGGCGGTGTCGTCGTCGATCTCATGGGAGTCGATGCATTCCTTCCAGGTTCGCAGATCGCGCTTCGCCGCGTTCCGAACGTGGACGAGCTCCTCGGCCAGTCGTTCGAGTTCAAGATCATCAAGCTCAACAAGCGCCGCCGCAACATCGTCGTTTCGCGCCGCGTGATTCTCGAGCAGGAAAGAGCAGGCAAGCGCGACAAGCTCATGAAGGACCTCCAGAAGGATCAGGTCCGGAAGGGCGTCGTCAAGAACATCACGGACTTCGGTGCATTCATCGACCTGGGCGGCGTGGACGGATTGCTCCACATCACCGACATGTCGTATGGCCGCATCCAGCATCCTTCCGAGATGGTTCAGATCGGACAGGAGCTCGAGGTGAAGGTTCTCGATATCGATTGGGAGAGAGAGCGTATCTCGCTCGGACTCAAGCAGCTCCAGAGCTATCCGTGGAAGGACGTCGCGGAGAAGTATCCGGTCGGCACGCGTGTGTCGGGCAAGGTTGTGTCGATCACGAACTACGGCGCATTCATCGAGCTCGAGCCGGGCATTGAAGGTCTGGTACATATCAGCGAGATGAGCTGGACTCGCAACGTGCGTCACCCGTCGAAGCTCGTTTCAATTGGTGAGGCGATCGAAGCAGTGGTGCTCAAGGTCGATCCGAACGAAGAGAAGATCTCGCTCGGAATGAAGCAGACAGAGCAGGATCCGTGGATGATGTTGCCCCAGAAGTATCCTGTCGGCACGCGTCTCAACGGAAAGGTGAGAAACCTCACCAGCTTCGGCGCTTTCGTTGAGATCGAGCCAGGCATCGACGGACT
>JAYWBE010000202.1:0-1772 GCA_043781715.1 Gemmatimonadaceae bacterium | reverse complement strand
CGAGGTGCGACGCATCAGTATAGTAGTAGAGTTTCTTCGGCTGCCATGCGCGCAGTCCTTCCATCAGGTTTCCGTACCACAGCCGGTCTTCGGGCGCTGCGACTTGTTCCGGAAACCACGTCGGATCGCCCGCCAGGTCGAATGCCTCGGTGGCAATTACGCCCGCTGCCTGATGGTCCTCATGGTTTTCGCCAACGACTGTAGCGGGCAACATCGTGATCACCACTTCCGGGCGGGTCAGTCTGATGAATCGCACCGCTTCGCCGAGTGAGCTGCCGTGGTTCGACGTCTCGAGCGAACGCAATACGTCGGCGACATCCTGCCCCCACGTGTCCGGCGCGCGCAGGAACCAAACGTTGGTGATGCCGATCGAGGCCAGCGCCTGCCGCGTCTCTATCTCGCGTATCTCGGCCAATGAGCGCGCCTGCTCGTAGCCGACAAGGTTCTGCCCTGCATCGCCGCGGGTGGTGACGACAACGGCGACGCGCCGGTGCTCGTCGAGCACGGCTTTGGCCAAATAGCCCGCGATCGTCGACTCGTCATCAGGGTGTGGCGCGATAACGAGAATATCGGCCTTGAACCGTCCATCAGGTGGTGGATTTGAGGGCGTTTGTTGCGATTTGGCAACCTGCGCAAGTGTTATCACTGAAAGGCAATTGATCAGTGCCAAACGACGAGATACTCGTCTCATGTAGGTATCCCCCGCCCGGTTCTTCGCGCGTTTGCGTTTATGGTTTGCCACTCAAGTCTTCTGCACCTGCTAACAACCTCTAGGCTCTCCGTCGAGACTTCGGCCGACGTCGAATAATCGCGCTTAGGGCACGCAACGCTTTGTTGACTGCATTGGAGTCAGGAAAATCTTTCGCGTCTGGGCCGCTTTTTCGGGGTTCCATTCGAAGGTCGCGGCCATATCCGAATTTACCGTGAACTATGTGCATCTGTCTTGTATCTAGCTCTTTCCCCCAAAGTGTTACCCATGTTGTTGGACGCTTGTGTTACCTATCTCCCCGGCTGCTCATCGGGGCTTCGCTGGTTCCGTGACTCGAGGCGGAGTTCCGACTCCGCCTGGTTACAACCCTGCTGCCTGCGTAGCCCCCGAGCGCAACGGCAGCTGGTACAACGAAAAGTGTAAGAACCGGGAAAGCGAAGCGCGCAAAGAAAGAGACGGGCGGCCTGGTATCCAACTCGCCAGATCTTAGCATCCCCACCAAGCCCACAACGTTTATGAGGATCGCTCCCCACGCCGCTGCCATAGAGAGCCGCCAACGTAATGGCAGTAGCATGCCGATAAGAAAACCAGCGAGTGCGTGGCCGCTAAGAACGTAGAGAACCCACCTCGCGTACGACCAGTGGGAAGGGTAGTCGGAGAAGAGGCTTACCAGCCCCCAGAAACCAGCCACGATGACTACGATGACAGCCAGGAGGATCCTCACTATCACTTGACCCTTTCCGGGGGTGGCGTTCATCGCTATCTCCAGTTAATCGAGCTATCGCTCGCTTCTTTTACTGCAAAAATGCATCAATCGGGGTCAACACACGCACTCCGCCAAGGCTTCTCGCCTCTAAATCTCCCAGTTCGACAGCACGATCCCGCCGCCCGCCGGCCGCGACTCGGCGTATTCGTGCAACGACATCCTCAGGTCAGTCCACCTGACTCTGGCACCGCGGGCCACCAGCCGGCGGTAGACATCCCCGTACTGCCCCTGAACCCTGATCGCCACACGACGGGCCGACTTCGCACGGGCGTGGGCGCAGAGCTGGGTCACGAGCTG
>JAYWBE010000201.1:0-1772 GCA_043781715.1 Gemmatimonadaceae bacterium | reverse complement strand
CACCGACGTTACCGAGAGCGCCGGTCTCCGAGGTCGCGGCTGGGCGGGTGACGTCGCCGTCTTCGACTACGACGAGGACGGTTTCCTCGACTTGTTCGTGCCGAGCATGTTCGGCCGCGGTCAGTTGTATCGGAACAGCGGCAACGGCACTTTCAGCGACGTTACCGCAGAGACTCTCGGCCCGACTCCGCACGGGGCGATCGGAGCCAAGGTGTTCGACTACGACGGCGACGGACGGCTCGATCTCTTCGTGGTGGACATGCACTCGGACATGTGGATGGGACTCGATTCACGCCACACTTCTCTCGAGGTGGCTACACAGACACAACATCGGAGATTCCTCTCCCCCGCGGGGCCGACAGTGAACGAGGATGCAGAAGGCTTCATTCGAAGCCAAAGGCAAATGTTCGCTATGGAGGGGAAGAATTACGACGAACTGCTCTTCGGCAACGCTCTTTACCGCAATCTCGGCAAGGGGAAATTCACCGAGACCGCCGTCGAGGCGGGGCTGGAGACGTTGTGGCCCTGGGGTATCGCCACCGGAGACTATGACAACGACGGCTACGAGGACGTGTTCATCACCTCGGGGATGGGCTATCCCTTTTATTACTGGCCCAATCAGCTGATGATGAACAACGGCGACGGTACGTTCCGCGACCGAGCCTCCGCGCTTGGCATCGAGCCACCAACCGGTGGCGTCTACCAGGAAAAAAACATCGGGGGACAGCGGGCGGCGCGTAGCTCGCGGAGCGCCGTCGTGGCCGATTTCGACGGAGATGGCCGGCTCGACATCGTCACCAACAACTTCAATGACCGCCCTTACTTTTACGCCAACCGGTTTCCGCAACGCAACTACGTGGCCTTCCGACTGACGGGAACGACGAGCAACCGTGATGCGATCGGCGCCGTTGTTCGGCTCTGGGTCGGGAAGACCGTGATGGTCCGGCAGGTGAACCCGGCGGGCGGCTACCTGTCCCACTCGAGCCGGGTGGTGCATTTCGGTCTCGGCGATCATAGCAAGGTCGACCGAATTGAGATCCGCTGGCCGCGTGGGATCCTGCAGACGCTGAACAATCCCCAGATCAACACGCTACATCAGATTCGAGAGCCGGCGCAATGACCCGTAGCTCAAACGTGCGTTAGGCGGGCCGCGGATCCAAGCGCTTGTCAGTCGGCACGCCGATGGCGAACCAACAGAAGAACGACGATTGATGTTGTAGACAAACAGCTGGAGAATCTTTTTAGAACAATCGTCGTCACCGGTGTGCTTTTTGCTATCGTGTTCCTTGCAGGTTCTGCATTGTTGCAGCGTGGGAGAATAGACGCATTGCCTCTCCAGTAAGGCGCCCGCGCGAGAAATTCTCGGATCTAGGGCCGATTCAAGGAACAATCGGTCGCTCACGACGGATCACGCACGTGGTTCAGCAGGGCTCACTCTCGGTCCGCAGTTGATGCGTATCCAGGGCGTGAGTGACATAGCGCGCCCAGTTTCCGGCTCCTGATCGCCGGCCCATCACTTCTCCGCGCAGAAAAAAAACAACAACTGAAAATGCCAAAGAGAATTGACTCGGTGCGGGGAATTCCGCGCTCGGCTCACTTCAGCCCTTGGCTCGTCGAAAATCACTAGAACTCAAAGGAGTTTCAAAGTGTACGCACGCAATTTCCCAATTTATCTAGTACGGGCGCTCACTCCGCCCAGATTTGCCGCCAGCGCCCTCGTCGCATTGGCAGCGCTGCTTTCCGCGGCGTGCAGCGAACCCACCGCCCCCATC
>JAYWBE010000200.1:0-1775 GCA_043781715.1 Gemmatimonadaceae bacterium | reverse complement strand
ACTACCGCGCGCCAGCGAAGCACTTCGCGCGTCTCTATGCAAAATGGGTAGCGCAGAGGCCTTCGTGATCGCACCGCTCGAGCGTTTTGTGACGAACCCGCTCATTAGCCCCTCGGACATCTCATTCGTCCGAGCCAGCGGAACGTTCAATCCCGGAGTGACGATCGACCGCGCGAGCGGCAAGGTCGTGCTGCTGGTTCGGGTATTCGAGGAAGCTTCGCGCCGATCGTGTCTTGGCCTGGCGCTGTCATCCGATGGGCAGCGCATCGATGAGATATGGGATCGCCCCGCGGTTGCGCGCGATGCGCCGTACGAACAGTGGGGCGTCGAGGATGCTCGCATCACCTATCTCGAGCATGAAGAGCGTTACGCCATCACTTATACCGGATACTCGCGCGACGGTCCGCGGGTGTGCCTGATCACCACTGACGACCTGCTCTCTCCGACCCGCTACCGTCGTCACGGTCCCCGCATCGCCGGCGAAAACAAGAACTGCGTGATCCTTCCGGAGAAGATCGACGGCCAGTACGTGATCCTTCATCGGCCGATGCCGAGGATAGTATGCATCAGGGTGTCATCCCTCGAAGAAGAATGGCCAGCGGATGGTGCAACGCTGGTTGGGCCGCGCCCAAATACCTGGCGGAGCTCCCGAGTCGGCGCCGGCGCGCCGCCCGTACGAACGGACATCGGCTGGCTGTTGCCATTTCACGGCGCGACGTCAATCGAAGAGGGGAACGTCTACTCGATGGGATGGTGCGTGCTCGACCTGAAGAATCCGGAAAAAGTTCTCTACGTGTCCGATATGCCTGCGCTCACACCTGAAGCGCCGTACGAGATCGAGCGCAACGCGATTCCGCAGGTGGACATGGCGAACTTCAGGACCGGTGTGCGAGTTGTTTTCCCGCAGGGTCTCGTCGAACGAGGGGAAGATTTCCTCATTTACTATGGCGCGGCCGACACATGCGTGGCGGCGGCGCGCGTCAACAAGCGCGATCTGATTTCGTCGCTCCAGGAAGCAATCAGACTGAAAAAGGGCGGAGTTCCGCTGTGATCCGTGCCTTGCTCGCCAGGGCGGATTTTCCGCGGGCCCCGATCGTAGCAGTTATTCTCTGCCTCATCTCGCTCAGCGCGTCTTGCGGGCGCGGCACAGAAACCCGCGTCGTGCCGAGAGGCCAGGCACCGCTGACGGTACGATTGGATCACCTCCAGCACCTTGGCCTGAACGCCGTCGTGAAAGGGCGACAAGTCCGCGTCGTCTCACTTTACTCCGAAGCCCCGGACTATCGTCCGACCGGTTCTCCAGCGCGCGACGGATTCGAGGGAATCGCCAGCCTCGACGATGCCGCGCGCGCCGCGGTCGTCTATCTCCGCGAGTACGAAGCAACGGGAGATGTCCGTGCCCGCGACGAGGCCGTTCGACTCCTCGGCTTCGTCACCGCGATGGAGCAGGGCGATGGAGAGTTCGTCAATTTCATCGACTCCGCCGGCAGGCTGAACCGCAGCGCGCCGAGCAGCCGAAAGAGCATGTCGTACTGGGGCGCTCGCAGCATCTGGGCACTGGGCGAAGCGGTGCGAGTACTTGGCCCCGAGGACTCGACCTCGGTGAAGAGCATGCGCCCGGTGCTGGATCGCGCCGTCTCGCGAATGGCGCGTGAGATCGACGCGGGACGCCTCATTGGTGGGTCGACCACGGCCACCGCGGAAGCGTTGCTCGGTCTGCTCGCGGTCCAGCGGGCCGAGCAATCGACGGGTCTCGTCCCGTTGGCAACGCGCAC
>JAYWBE010000199.1:0-5699 GCA_043781715.1 Gemmatimonadaceae bacterium | reverse complement strand
TGGAAAGGGTGACGTTGTTCTTGGTATAGGTACGCGTTCCATCAACCGTGACGGCGCGGAGATTTACCGTGGCACCGGCTGGAACGCCCGCCACCGGAATGTGCTCGACGCTGTTTGCCGAGACCTGCTTGAGGAAGATGTCGTTGCCGCCGCTGACGACATAGACGTTGACTGCCTGACTCAGATTGTTCGTGAGGTGAATCGCGACGTCAGTCGCTGGCTCGGGACCAGTGCGCACTTCGACCTGGCGCCCGCCACACGCCGCGAGGGCCAGCATCGACAGCGAGACCATTAGAACACGCATGCAGTGCCTCCACGCAATAGAGTTGGATTAGAGCTCGCTAAGCGTTGCAAGAGCTATGCTTCGAAAGCCGGGGGAGCGCGAAACTGCAATTGAACTGAAGACGAGTTGACCGCCTATGCCTCCGACATCTCGCATCCCGTTCAGTTGAACTTGACGCCAGCTCGCATCCCGTTCAGGCGGCAGTTTGCAGTTGATGTTGCAGTTGCTACCGGTAAATCAAGAATTGCCTAGTCGCCTCCCGAAACGCGTACGCCGACTTGTACTCCTTGTCAATCAGCACATCTGGATCGTCGCCGCGCAGGAGCGCCTCCCTCACCGACGGAGAGCCAAACCGCAGATCGAAGTCGCGATTCTGAATCGTAAGCCTGGCGCCCGCCGTTTTATTGATCGCCCATAGCAGACTCGCTCCGACACGCGCGGCTTGCAGTGCGCTGCGATTGATGACCACGATCTTGATTCCCGGAATCATCTGGCCGGAGTACTTCCCATCGCTCGCGTTTACGGGGGTGAAACTCTCGTTGTAAAACCGAACGCCGGGCATCTCCCGGTCCCTTAGCATCGCGACCACGGCGGCGGCGTTGAGCCACGGCGCACCGATACGCTGGAACGCCTCCGCTGTTCCCCGACCAACCGAAAGATTGGTCGCCTCGAACGCGACGAGGCCCGGATAGAGCACCGCACTGTGGATGTCGGGCATGTTCGGTGACGGCTTCACCCATGGCAATCCCGTCAGGTCGAACCAGACATCGCGCCTCCACCCTTGCGCCGGCACAACGTGCAGGTCGGCGTGGATCTTGAGGACGTCGTTGAAGTAGAGAGCCAGCTCTCCCATCGTCATCCCGTGCCTGAGAGGAATCGGCCAGAGGGCGAACGCCTGACCCGGCCGCCCGGGCGCTGGGTCATCGGGATTCGCCAGCGAGGCGTCGAGAACCGGCCCTTCGATGATGTAGCCGGTGATCGGATTCGGCCGGTCCAGCACGATGAACGGCTTGTGAACCCGGGCAGCGGCGCGCATGGAGTACACCATTGCTCCGACGTACGTCCAGGTTCGCGTGCCTATATCCTGGAGATCGAACACGAGCGCATCGAGTCCGCGCAGAAGGCTGTCAGGCGGCGCCATGGTCTGCTGTCCATAAAGCGAATGAACGGGCAGCCCGCTCTTCTGGTCGATTCCGCTCGCGATGTTCTGGCGGTCCTCAGTTCCGCGCAGCCCGTGCTCGGGAGAGAACAGCTGGACCAGGCTCACGGCCGCGTTGCGCGCTTTCTTGTCTCTGAGCAGGTCAATGTCGGAGACTCCCCTCTCGTTGATGCCCGTCTGGTTCGTGAGCAGCCCAATGCGCTTCCCCCGGATCAGCTGGATGCTGTCGCCAAGAAGAATCGTGATGCCCGGCCGAACCTTGGCCTCGGCAAGCTCGGATGTGGGGTCGATCTGCTTGCTGATGACAACGCAGCCGCCGCAGAGTGGAAGGAGAACTGCGAGTAGCCGATGGTATCGCATCATCGATGGGTGTCCGGTAAGTTGGTCGTGTTTGGTGGTAACATATGATACTCTTTTGCGTCCTTTATGTTGACCGACGCGCGCGAGCAATGCAAACGCAAGCGTCTTGCCTGGCCACCTCAATCCCGCATTTATGGCGCTAACTGCGATCGACTGGGCGATTGTTGCTGCCTACTTCATACTCTCGATAGGCATCGGACTCTACTTTACGAAACGTGGAGGAGAGAGCCTCAACGAGTACTTCCTGTCTGGCCGTCAGGTCACGTGGTGGCTCGCCGGCGCATCGATGGTCGCGACGACGTTCGCGGCTGATACCCCACTCGTCGTGACAGGTCTCGTCTCCGCGCACGGAGTCGCCGGAAACTGGCTCTGGTGGAATATGTTAATGAGCGGGATGCTGACTGTTTTCTTCTTCGCCCGCCTGTGGCGGCGCGCCCACGTCATGACCGACGTCGAGTTTGCTGAAATCCGTTACAGCGGCCGGCCGGCGGCCGCGCTGCGCGGGTTCCGGGCGCTGTACCTCGCCATCCCGATCAACCTCATCATCCTGGGCTGGGTGACCAAGGCGATGATCAAGATCCTCACGATCTCGCTCGGCCTCCGCGACGTCAGCGTCCTCGGATTCAACGTTCCCGGAGAAATCATCGCGGTCGGGATCTGCTTCGTCATCACCGTTGCGTATTCGGCCGGCGCGGGGATGTGGGCCGTGCTCTGGACCGATCTCGTCCAGTTCGTCATCAAGATGAGCGCGGTCATAGTTCTCGCCGTGTACTCGGTGCGAGCCGTGGGCGGGATGGACAAGCTCAAGGCTGGCTTGACGACGCATTTCGGAAGTGCTGATGCAGCGCTGTCGGTGCTACCGGTAAAAATCGGCCCCAACGGAATCGAGGCTTACGCGTGGATGCCGCTGCTCGCTCTATTCGTGTTCCTCTCGGTGCAATGGTGGGCGGCGTGGTATCCGGGCGCGGAGCCCGGCGGCGGCGGTTATGTCGCGCAGCGAATCTTTTCCGCCAAAACCGAGCGTGATGGCGTCCTCGCCACGCTCTTCTTCAATGTCGCGCACTACGCGATCCGGCCCTGGCCGTGGATCATTACTGGACTTTGCACGATTCTCCTGTATCCGGCCGGCATTGAGTGCGCGGCGTGCGTGCCGCACGATCACGAAGCCGCGTACGTGCAGGCCTTTGTGGATCTGCTTCCGACACCCTGGCGCGGCTTCATGATGGCGGGCTTCGCGGCGGCGTACATGTCCACGGTCGGCACTCAGCTCAATTGGGGCGCCTCCTACCTCGTCAATGATTTCTACAAGCGGTTCCTCAACCGGACCGCCACCGAGAAGCACTACGTCGCGATTTCTCGGTGGGCTACGATATTCCTGTTCCTCGCCTCCGCGGTCGTTACCCATTATCTGGGAACGATCGAAGGCGCCTGGAAATTCCTGCTCGCACTCGGGTCGGGCACGGGACTCGTGCTGATTCTGCGCTGGTACTGGTGGCGTATCAACGCCTGGAGCGAGATCAGCGCGATGATCGCATCTTTCGTAGTCTCCGTCACCGCAATCAATGTTATCAAGCCGCGCTTCCCCGCCGGCGACCTCAAGGCCGATGCATGGGTGATGCTCGTTACCGTAGCGGTGAGTACAGTCGTCTGGTTAGGGGTGACCTTTGCCACCAAACCCGAGCCCGATCGTGTGCTGGAAGCGTTCTATCGGCGGGTGCGGCCTGGGGGCCCCGGCTGGGCCGTGGTGTCGGAACGGGCGGGGTTCGGGCGGGAGAGCATCCCCGGCGGCGCGCTCGCCTGGACGAACTGGATCGCCGGAATCGTGGCGGTGTATTCGTCCCTGTTCGGGATCGGTAAGCTGGTGCTCGGAAACCTCGTTCCAGGGCTGGTGATGCTAGCCATCGCCGTCGCGGCCTTCAGTTGGATAGCGCGGTCGTTCCGGGAGGAGCCGGCAACACTACCCGGAGTAGGTATAGCAGCCTAAATTTCATGTAGTACCGGAGGATAAATGTCAGTTTCGTCACAGCCTGAAATCGAGCTCACCGTCACGCCGAATGCCGGCGTTGAGGTCAAGAAGTTTATGGACGCCGAGGGCGTCACCGCCGAGCAGGGTGGGCTGCGCGTGAGCGTGCAGCCCGGTGGCTGCAGCGGCTTTAAGTACAGTCTGGTCATCGAAGATCGCGCCGCTGACGACGACGTCATCGTTCCGCGGGATGGGTTCAACGTCTTCGTCGACCCGTTCTCGGCTCAGTACCTGAACGGCGTCACGATCGACTACGTCACCTCGATGCAGGGCTCGGGGTTCACCTTCAAGAATCCGAGTTCGACCGGCGGTTGCGGCTGCGGAAGCTCATTCTCTGCGTAAAGTCCCTGCTGGTCAGCAGTACAAATCGAGGGCGGTGAAATGAAGACAAATTTCACCGCCCTCGATTTTATTGTACTGGCTGCGTACCTCATCGGGACCACCCTTCTCGGCGTCTGGCTCGGCCGCAATCAGAAGGATTCCAAAGACTACTTCGTAGCGGGTCACGCAATTCCGTGGTGGGCGGTTCTCTTCTCCGTAGTCGCTACGGAGACGAGCGCGCTGACCTTCATCAGCATCCCCGGCCTCGCCTACACCACGAATCTCGGCTTCCTCCAGATCGCGGCGGGTTATCTGTTGGGGCGCATCGTCGTCGCCTACACCCTTCTGCCCCGGTACTATCAGGGCGAGCTCGTTACCGCGTACGCTCTGCTCGAGAAGCGTTTCGGCGTTGGAACGCGCCGTTTTGCCTCGATCATCTTCCTGGTCACCCGCGCGTTTGCCGACTCGGTGCGCGTGTTCGCCACTGCGATTCCGATCGCGTTGATACTCGGACCATCGGTGCCGCCCCAGTACGTCATGCCCGTCGCCATCCTGGTGCTCGGCGCCCTGACATTGATCTATACGTATCACGGCGGCATGCGCGCCGTTGTGTGGACCGACGTGTTGCAGACGAGCGTCTATCTCCTCGGTGGATTGTCGGCCGTGTACCTGCTCGGCAAGGGTGTGAGCGGCGGCTGGGGCGCGATTCTGAGTCAGACTCACGCGGCCGGGAAGCTTCGGGTCATCGACGTCTACTTCGGCTTCGACAAGCCGTACACACTCTTCGCGGGATTGATCGGCGGGGCGTTCCTCTCGATGGCATCACACGGTGCCGACCAGGTGATCGTGCAGCGATTGCTTGCCGCCTCGAGCCTCAAGGAGTCGCGCAAAGCGCTCATTGGCAGCGGCATCGCCGTTTTCTTCCAGTTCGCGCTCTTCCTGATGATCGGAATCGGCCTGTACGCGTTCTATCAGGCGCGGCAATTTCCGGTTCCCGACGCGATCTTCCCCACATTCGTCGTCGACTCGATGCCGGCGGGACTCAGGGGGCTGATCGTCGCGGCCGTTCTCGCGGCGACGATGAGCGCGCACTCAGGCGCGATGAACTCTCTGGCAGCGTCGACGACCCACGACATCTACCTGCCGCTCTCTGGGCGCAGCGCGGACGACCCGCGCACGCTCAAGATGGCGAAGATGTTTACTCTGTTCTGGGGTGCGGTCCTTCTGATCGCGGCGCTCCTCTACAAGCAGCAAGGCACGCCAGTCGTCGTCATTGCGCTCTCGATCGCATCGTTTACGTATGGCGCGTTGCTCGGCGGCTTCTTCCTCGGCATGTTGTGGCGACGCGCGATCCAGAGAGATGCAATCCTCGGCATGGCGGTCGGAATCATTGCGATGAGCTTTGTCGTTTTCGCGAAGCAGATGATGCCGATCTTCTCAGGGATGAAAGACACTCTCACCACCCTTTCGCACATCGCGTTTCCCTGGTACGTGCTGATCGGAACGTCGTTCACAATGGGAGTCGGGATCCTTTCATCGTTCACACACCCTGC
>JAYWBE010000198.1:0-1783 GCA_043781715.1 Gemmatimonadaceae bacterium | reverse complement strand
TCGAGATGTCCACGGCCTGTGGCGGAATAACATTGTCAAAAGAATTTGGCGGAATTGTGATCGTTTGAGTGCCGTCGCGCCCACGGATTGTGAAAGTGCCTGGTGGCGAGGGGGGCGTGGGGGCGACCACTGGTTCGGCCTGGGCCGCCGTTGCCGCGCCCCGAGCCGCCTCTTGGGAACGGGCCGCGTTTATTTGCGCCTGGACATTGCTTCGGACAGCGTCACCTAATTCGCGGGCGGCGGCCTGAATATCCTGTTTCGTGGCGGAACTGGGATTCTGAGTCGTCGCCGGCCGCGCCGTGGCGTTGCCTTGCTGGTTCATGAGACCCGTACTCCAGATTGTTGTCGTCATAAGTCGCTCACCTGATTCAGTGCGGTCGCTTCTCTCCGCTAAAACTTAAGCATTGAGACACGCCCAGCGTGAGACAGTCCGTGATGCACGAGATCATGATCATCCGGGCACACCCACACAGTTCAACAGTGCGCCCGAGATTTCCGTATTAGCTTAGTTCCGGAACCGCTCCGAATCCCTTCCGACGGATCGATCTTCCAACCAAAGCCAAATCCAATGCGAGCCCACCCAGCCCTCTCCGCTCTCGCCGGTGCTTTGCTTTGCGCCGGAACCCTGACCGCTCAGTTGTCCACTCCACTCGACTCCACCACGCTCGCCGGCTTCCGTTGGCGATCGATCGGTCCCGCCAACATGGGCGGACGGGTCACCGATGTCGAAGCAGTTCCCGGCAACCCGAAGATCATTTACGTCGCCACAGCCACCGGGGGAATCTGGAAGACCATAAACGCCGGCACCACGTTCTTCCCGTTGTTCGACAAAGAGAAGGTCGTCTCAATGGGAGACATCGCCCTCGCCCCGTCGAATCCCAACATCATCTACGCGGGAACAGGGGAGGAGGATTCGCGAAACTCCATCTCGCCCGGCGGCGGTGTCTACAAATCGACCGACGGCGGCCGCACGTGGAAGCTCGCGGGCCTCGAAGCGACGCAGCAGATCGGGCGCATCGTCGTCGATCCAACGGACCCAAACATCGTGTATGTCGCGGCATTGGGACACGCGTGGAATTCGAACCCCGAGCGCGGACTCTACAAATCGACCGATGGTGGCACGACGTGGCAGCTGGTGAAATTCGTGAGCGACAAGGCGGGCTTCGTCGATCTCGCCATGGATCCCAGGGATCACAACACGCTCTACGCGTCGAGCTGGGAGCGCGTGAGGGGGCCGTATTTCCTGAAGAGCGGCGGGCCGGGGAGCGGACTCTGGAAGTCGACCGATGCCGGAGCAACCTGGCGCGAGATAAAGGGTGGAGGGTTCCCGGGGACGATGAAGGGACGCATCGGCATCGCCGTGTCTCCATCCAATCCGCAGACCATCTACACATGGGTGGAGGCAGACACGCTTCCTCACCCGCTTGCCCGCGGTGAAAAGGCCGATACGAGCAAGCATCAGAAAAACAACAGCGGCATCTATCGCTCCACCGACGGCGGCGCGACCTGGACGATGACGTACCGAAACGAGCCGCCTGGTGCGGGCGGTGGCGGACTCGGCGACGCGCGGCCGTTCTACTACTCGCAGATTCGCGTCGATCCCCGCAACCCCGATCGCATCTACTGGATGTCGTCGGTGTTCCGGATCTCCGAGGACGGCGGCAAAACCTATCGCCGTGGCGCGCTCGGCGTTCACACCGACTGGCACGGCATGTGGATCGACCCCAGCGATCCCGATCACTACATCCTTGGCGATGATGGCGGAATCGCGGTCACCTACGAT
>JAYWBE010000197.1:0-5717 GCA_043781715.1 Gemmatimonadaceae bacterium | reverse complement strand
TTCACATTTTTCGCGACAGTAGTGTGTCCTTCGCTCACAGCGCGACTGTAGGCTTTGTCGTAACGCGAAGCAGCGTGGTTGAGTGAATCGAGCGCGTTGAGCAGGGGCGCGAAGTTGAGTTGTGGCGCGGCCTGCTTACGTTGCGGCGCAGTCACTGGATCGCGCGGGTCGCTAGCGACCTTGAAGAGACCATCCTCGATTTGCCGGTTGCGTTCGGTGATCTGCTCCGCGCGCTTGTCGCGGAGAGACTGGAGATCCTTGACGTATGTCTGGATGGTTTCCGCGAGATTCGTGAATGCGAAGGGAAGCAGGTCCGCGTTCGCGAGGCGCAGCACCGCGACGCCAGCGGTCTGGGCAAGTGCGCGGCCGTAGACAAAAGACGTATCGCTGAAATGCGTGTACCAGTAAAAGTCATCGTAGATCGAATGGTAGATCCCGCTGTCATCCTCTCCGCCATATCCAAGGTTGAGCGATGCGACGCCGAGGTGATCAATGAATGACGAGTAGTCCGATCCTGATCCGAGAGCGCTGATTCTAAGATCTTCGCGATCGCGGGCTTCGCGGCGGACATCCGTGGATCCGGTGAGGATCCTCGATGCCTGCGCCCGCTTCCACGCGCTCACTCCTGATTCGGGATCTTCGACATCCATCGCGACGCCATTGATGAATTTCTCCAGCGAGTGTGATCCTGAGATGCCGAGGAATCCTCTGCCGTTGCCATCGCTGTTCACATAGGCGACCGCATGCGCCTTGAGCTCGTCAGCGTGTGTCTCGGCCCACTCGGTCGAACCCAACAGGCCAGGCTCTTCGCCATCCCAGGCGGCGTAGATGATGGTGCGCTTCGGCCTCCATCCCTGCTTGTACAGCGCCCCCAACGCGCGGGCTTCCTCGAGCTCGGCGACGAGACCCGAGATTGGATCCTCGGCGCCGTTCACCCACGCATCATGGTGGTTGCCGCGAACGATCCACTGGTCTACTTCGGTAGTGCCGGGAAGTCTGGCGATTACATCGTAGAGCGTCTTCAAGCTCCAGTCAGATTTGACGCGGACATGAACGCGCGCGGGTCCCGCCCCGAGGCGATAGGTAATGGGAAGCCCACCGCGCCACGCAGCTGGAGCGATAGGACCTCCGAGTGCCGTGAGCAACGGCTGCGCATCGCCGTAGGAAATCGGCAGCACCGGAATCTTGGTGATAGTGGCAGCCTGCGCGACCGTCAGGCGCTTCGCGTCCTTCGTGGCACCGACTCCCGGCGTCAGCGGATCGCCCGGATAGACGGGCATATCGGCGACGGAACCGCGCTGAACTCCTTGGGCTGGACGCATCGGCCCTTTGGGGAAGACGTCGCCGCCGGCGTAACCATCATCTCTCGGATCTGAATAGATCAGGCATCCGATCGCCCCGTGCTCGGCGGCCACCTTGGGTTTGATGCCGCGCCATGAGCCGCCGTATTTGGCGATCACGATCGCGCCTTTGACAGAAATGCCATGCTGCTCCAGCTCTTCGTAGTCGGCGGGCACTCCATAGTTGACGAAAACGAGAGGGCCGGTAACGTCGCCGTCAATCGAATAGGCGTTGTATGAAGGCAACTGCTCGGATTGCTGACTTGATGTTGGGTCCTCCGGGAGTGCCGTCTCCTGGAGCGATGCCTTGAAGGTCGTCGGAGCCACGAGCTCGACGACGCGCTCTACCGGAGTCGGGAAGAGAACGTCGAAGTTCTCGATGTGCGCGTCCCACCCGTAAGACTTGAACTGGTTGAGAATCCACCCGGCGTTGTCCCTATCATAAGCGGAGCCAACGTGGTGCGGACGTGCGCTCAGGCGGCGCATGGATTCTCTCATGCGGGCTGGATCGGGCATTGTCTTGAATCGTGCTTCCAGATCACGTTCTGCCTGAACGGATTGCGGGAAGAAACCGCGTAATGGCACGTCGGCCGGCGATGGCGCGAGAACGAGACCGGTTGCCGAAAGCAGGAGCGACGAGAGCAGCGTGCGCATCAATGGTTCTCCACTATGAGAAGTGATCTAAGTGGGAGCGGAGGATGTCGTGCAGAGAAACAAAGACGCTAAAATTTACTCAGCGTCTTTCAATCCGGTCATGCAGGTCTGGCTTTGCGCGCGCGCCGTGTGCGGCGATGCTTACCGGCTTTTGATTCAGTGGCGGTCACGTTGATTTCGCCGCCTTCGAACGGAATCCAGCGTTCGGCCCAGTTGCCGATCTCTCGCAGCGCCTTCTGGAGCTCGCGTCCTTTGGGTGTCAGATCGTATTCAACGCGCACGGGGCTGTCGGGGATCACAACCCGGAGTACCAATTTTTCTCCTTCGAGCGAGCGAAGCCGCTCCGACAGCATCCGATCGGTGATGTCGGGAATCGCGCCTTTGATGGCCGCGTAGCGCGTTTTTCCCTGAAGCAGGGTTTGCAGGATGGCGCCTGTCCAGCGGCTGCCGATGAGCTCGATGGCCCGGTGAAAGCGTGAGCAGACTGGTGGAACGGGCAGGGAGGAATCGGCCATGAGGGTAAGTTAGGGATATGGGTGCTTGACACAACGCACTTACTAAAGTATACTAGCATACTCATGGTAAGTCCAGAGCTGTTGGCCCGACGGTAAAAGGCTCAACTGACTCAACCCGCACAAGATTCGAGAGGAAAGCGATGACCGCACCAGTTCAGATGGCTCCCGCAGCGGGAGCCAAGACCCAGTGGAAGCTTGACCCGACGCACACCACCGTCGAGTTCTCCGCCAAGCACCTGATGATCACGACCGTCAAGGGACAGATCACAGACATCGAAGGCACCATCACCATCGACGAGAAAACTCCGAGGAGTTCCTTTGTCGAAGCGACTCTCAAGGCGGCGAGCATCGATACGCGCACCGACCAACGGGACCAGCATCTTCGCTCGGGCGATTTTCTGAATGTCGAGAAATATCCCGAGATCAAGTTCCGAAGCACCAGCATCGAGGGGGATCGGAAGGAGTTCAAGCTCACGGGCGATCTGACTATTCGTGATGTGACCAAGCCGATCACGCTCGACGTTCAGTTCGAGGGTCAGACGAAAGATCCGTGGGGTGGCGAGCGGGTGGGATTCAGCGCGAGCGGCAAGATCGATCGCCGGGATTTCGGGTTGACCTGGAATCAGACGTTGGAGGCAGGCGGCATTGTCGTTGGGAACGAGATCAAGATCGAGCTCGAGGTTCAGGCTGTCAAAGCCGACTGACGCCTATGTTAGATAAATATCGAACTAGTAGCGGGTGCACTCTAGCTGCACCCGCTTTGTATGTGTGGGTATTTTGAACTGCGAGGAGAACAAGGTGGGAGGTGCGAGGTAAAAGGACGGAATGAGGCCTATTACCATTCTAACCTTCGAACTGACCGCGGCTGGTGAACCCTTCCTTTATCCGGGAAATAACCCTTTGACGATTATCCGACTCTGGGCGCTCGCTGCAGGGTTACTCCAGCTGGCGATAGTGGGCGCCGTGCGGCCACGCCAGTCAGTTAGATATGTATCGAATGTCACGCCTACTCCGCGCGACGTGTTTGTCGTTGCACACCAGGACGACTGGCAACTTTTCATGGGAGATGTCGCCGCGAAAAAAATCGCGGGCGGGGACTCGGCGACCTTTATCTATCTGACCGCCGGAGACGACGGGCGGGACTCTCTCTACTGGCAGACGCGGGAACGAGCGGCACTGCAATCGACGCGTCTCGCCATCGGCGTTGCTGCAGCTGACTCCGCCGCAGTCAGATGCTCGCCGACGGAGGTGCTCGAGCACGCCATTCGAAAATGCGTGATCGCAAATACCGAGTCCTACTTTCTCCGACTGCCTGATGGGAAAAGAAACGGAGCGGGCTTTGCTCGCCATGACTTTCAAAGTCTGAGAAAGCTACGCGGGAAAAAAATTGCAGCCATAGCCGCGGTCGATGGCAGCGCGGCCTATAGGGGATGGGGAGATCTCCTGGCCACCGCGAGCGTGCTGATCGGGTCGAGCTCCGCCACCGCGGATATCGTAGTTCATGCGAGCGATCCGAGCGTCGCGGCGAATCCGCATGATCACTTCGATCACCGTATGGCTGGCCTGCTCGTGGACGATCTGCACAAGAGACAAAGGTGGAACACGCAGTACTATGTCGGTTACGCGCTTGCAACGCGGGCCGCCAATCGGTCGGCCGATCAGGCGCGCGAGAAGACCGCGATCTTCCTGGCTTACGACAAGGAAATGAGGCGTGTCAACAAAGCGTGGAGCGCATATGAGGAGCATCCGGCGTTCTACTCGGAATGCATGCTTCGCACATACGCGCGGAAGGCCCGATCGTCCGGAGGTCGCTGATCTTTTCGATCACATCAGAGCATTAGCTGGGCGTTCACCCGTTCCAGGCATACATTGGCGCCTTGGATCGCTGCGCTTGCCGACCGATCGTCGCCGCATCAGGGCTTCACCTTTAGCTTAGTCGCTCCATCAGAAGTTCTTCCTAACAGGAGCAACAATGCGTCGAGGTCTGTTCATAGGAGTGCTGCTCTTCACGGCGCAGCGGGAAGCGACAGCGCAATGCCGCGTCCCAACCGACAGCAACGAAGGGAAACTTCTCGCTTTCTATACGGCGCCGATCGTGTTCTCGATGGCGACAGCGCCGGAGGTCCTTCTGCCCGCCAGCATCAGGATCGGCGCGGAGGGGGAATACATCCCCAAACCGGATCCAGCGATCGAGCAGACGGGGCGATGTTTCACCCAAAAGAGCGAGCACACTTCACTCTCCCCCGTATTCGGGCGGCCCAGGATTACTGTGGGCGGCCCGTTCGGCTTTGCCCTCGAGGCCGCATACCTTCCTCCGGTGACGATCGCGAGAGCTACGCCGAATCTTTTCAGTTTCGCCGTATCGCACGCTCACCATTTCGCGCTCGGTCCCGTTTCCAATGGAACGACCCTCATGCTGCGCGTGCATGGCACGTTTGGAAACGTCAAAGGAGCGATCACCTGCCCTAAATCGCAGCTTCAACAGACGGCGCCCTCGGGTCCCTGTTACGGATCGAGTCCATCGGAGGACATTTTCCATCCCGACATGTTCGGGGGCGAAGTCGCCGCGGGGTTTGCCCCGGGGGTCCGCGGGATCTCATTCTACGGTGGCGCGGGCGTAAACAGGATCGATCCCCACTTTCAGGTCGGGTTCACTAGCCAGACTGGCAGCGTCGACATGACCCGGGTCGAGCTTGAGAAGCCCCTCTATCGCGCCGCGGTCTTTGGCGGGGTGACCGCTGTCCTTCGGCAGATTTTGGATGTCGGAGCCCAGGTATACTCTGTGCCGGCAGACGCCACTCTATTGCGGCTGATGGGTGGAATTCGAATTCGTTAACGGGTGAAAGCTGGGAATGCTTCTAGTGGCGGACAAAACCAGGACAGGCATACTTCCTGTACGTTTCGAAGCCCTTCGCTCGGAAAGATGGAGAGATGGACATGAACGGGAAGCATCAAAGAGCTGAAAGCACGACCGATCAGAAAAATCGAACAGATGGCGAGCACATACTTGAACTGGACAAGCAACATCTCAAGGAAAGCGAGAAAAATGCGAGTCCGATCCTGAAACCAGGGGAGAAAGAGGCTACGCATAAAGCAAAAAAGGTCTGACGACGAACGCCCCTCAAGGAGGGGCGTTCGGCTTTATGGGGATAGCTCTCGACCAGCGTTTCGGTTTTGGGGATGGCCTTTAAGCTCTGCCGATGAGCGG
>JAYWBE010000196.1:0-1796 GCA_043781715.1 Gemmatimonadaceae bacterium | reverse complement strand
GATGCTTTATCTCCAGGCCGTCGAGTCCCGCCGCGACCAGTAGCTCGAGCCTCTCGCGTCTCCCGCCGTCGCCCGGATGCGCCCAGATCGCCAGCCCGCCGGCCTCGTGCGCGATCGCGATCGCATCCTCGATCGAGAGATGCTCCTTGGCGACGAACGCGCTCCCGGCGTTGCCGAGATATTTCGTGAACGCATCCCGAAACTCGTGCACCACACCGCGCGCGATCAGTGCCCGCGCCACGTGCGGACGTCCGACGGCCCCACCGTTGGATTGCTGAAGCACCTCGTCCAGGGTGAGCGGAATGCCGAGCACGTTGAGCTTGTCCACGATCTTCTGGGCTCGCGTGTATCGCGATGCGCGCAGCTCGCTGAGACGCAGCTCCAACGCCTCGATATGCGCGAGATGGAGCGCCAGCAAGTGTATCTCGTGCTCACCCTGGAACGCGCTCAGCTCCACTCCGGCGATTACTCGAACGCCCAGTCGCTCGCCGGCCGAGCGTGCCGCGGGAACTCCATCGATCGTGTCATGATCCGTTAGCGCTAACGCGGTCAGGCCGCAGCGCTCGGCGGCCTCGATTACACCCTCGGGAGCGAGGGTGCCGTCAGAGGCGGTCGAGTGAGTGTGCAGGTCGACGAACGCCGGCCGGCCCGCATCCGCGCTCACCGCTCGTAACCGGCCTCAGGCGAAGTAAAGCTCGGCTGCGACTGCTCGAAGAGCTCCTGCAGCTGCGCATCTGACAATTCCGCGAACGCCTGCTCGCGCGAGCGAGTGCCCTGCGGCGAATAACGCGTGACGCGCACTTCGCGCTCCTTGCCCGTGCCTCGCGAGAATATCAGTGCGTACTCATCCTGAGTGTACTGGGTGATGTAACCGGAGGGATGGATATCCCATTTCTGACCGTCTGCCTGAAGCGAGCGGGTCGGCATCTTAAAGCTGGACCTCCTGATACACGCGCGATGGATCCAGTGTCTTGTGCGGAGCGCTGGCGTGCGCGGTGGTGAGCGTCTGTTCGTCGTCGGCTTCCGTGAATTCTATGAACGCGCCCGGAAGCGACGACTCCTCGAACACCCAGAAACGGCAATTCGCGGCCGCGTAGTGGGAGCGCAGCGCCTTGAGTCGGTTCGTGTAGTTCGTACGCTCGGTCGAAGGAACTGTCGAGCGCTGAATCGTGAGAGCCTTGGGCATCTTAGAGTCCGGTCTCAGGAAAAGTTTCTATTGTTTTCTTGACGAAGGCGAGGAACTGATCCGCGACCGCCCCGTCGATGATACGGTGATCGAACGATATTGAAAAATAAGCGCAGGTGCGGATCGCGATCGTGTCCTCGCCGTCGACCCCTGGAAGAATCTTGGCGCGCTTCTCGATTGCGCCAACGCCGAGGATTGCGACTTGGGGCTGATTGATGATCGGCGTTCCCATGAGGGAGCCGAAGACACCGGGATTCGTAATGGTGAAAGTTCCCTCCTGAACCTCTTCTGGAGAGAGCTTCTTGGCTCTGGCGCGCGCGGCCAGATCGTTGAGCGCGCGCGTGATTCCGGAAAGCGAGAGATCGTCGGCGTGCCTGATGACCGGCACGATGAGTCCCCAGTCGAGCGCGACGGCGACACCGACGTTGATCTTCTTTCTATAGATGACGTTCGTGCCGGCCACGGACGAGTTCATCACCGGGAACGCCTTCAGCCCCTGCGTCACCGCTTTGATGATGAACGGCATGTAGGTGAGCTTCTGCCCGGTCGCGGCCTCGAACTCGGCGCGATTCTTCGCGCGAATACGGGCGACGCGCGTGAAGTCGATCTC
>JAYWBE010000195.1:0-1801 GCA_043781715.1 Gemmatimonadaceae bacterium | reverse complement strand
AGTCGTGGCGCCACCGGGTGACGGCAAGATTTCCGTAACGGCTGAACCCGCCGCCCGCGTTCGTGATCAGAGTCGTGTACGGCACATTCCCGAGAATGCCCACGACCGGCTGCGGCGTGTGCGGCGTTTCGATCTCGCGCACCGCAGGCTTCTCCATCTCGCTCGGGACCCGCGCCGCGTCATCGCCCTGGACGTCCTGCACCGTGAGGCGGCGGGGGATCCGCTCCTGGAGCACCAGCTCCGCCGAGCGCACGAGTGGATCAAGGTGGAAGCGGCGCGGCCATATCTGCCGGTTGAGCGCGTTGGCGAGCGCGACGATGCTCATCCCGATGTGGTGCGCCATGAAGGTGCACACGATCGTCTTGCGGGAGCCCGGGGAAGGCCGAGTGTAGTCGAGAGCGTCGCGGAATCCGTAGGGACCGAGCGCACCTTCCGCCTCGAGAGTCGTGAGATTCTTGAGCGACTGACGCGGCTCCACCAGCATCGCCAGCACCGTCGCGTACGGCGCGACGACGAGCTCCTTGCTCAGCCCGCGCTTGAGCGCGAGATCCGGAACGCCAAAGCCGCGGTATTGGTACGTGTGCAGCCTGTCGCGCACGGCGTACGCGGATTCAGACACACCCCACGGTACGCCGCGCTCCGCGCCATAAGCGATCTGGCGTCTGACGCTTCCCTTGTGCGTCTGGTCGAGCAACGTGAATGGAAAGGTTTGCATCACGAGAGCCGGCATCAGGTACTCGAACATGCTGCCGCTCCAGGAGAGCAACGTTCTCGTCCCCGCGGTGGCCGTGAGCGAGCGGCCCAGCCTGAACCAGTGGTCGACCGAGACATCGTCCTTCGCGATCGCTATGAATGACGCGAGCCGCGACTCGGAGGCGAGCAGATCGTAATACGAGTTGTCCACGGTGTTGCTGCCGATGTGATAGCCGATCGTGAACAGCTTCCGCTTGGTGTCGTACAGGAAACGAAAATCCATCTCCACCGCGTATGCATGCGCCCGCTCAGCGATCGCCTTCAGTCGCTTTGCATCCAGATCGGAGCAGGCGGGATCCTTCAGCATCTCGTAGCAAGCCTGCTTGAGCGCGATGAGATGTCCGGCGAAGTTCCCGCTGTCCACCGTCGAGACGTACCCCGGCTCGAGCACGCGCAATTCGTTCAGGTCGTACCAGTTGAAGAAGTGGCCGTGGAAGCGCCGCATCCGTTCGAGAGAGCGGAAGACTTTCTCGACGCGGTCGATCATATCCGATCTGGTGATGAAGCCAAGATCCGCCGCGCTCACCGTCGACAGGAGCTGGAGCCCGATGTTGGTCGGTGACGTGCGGAGCGCGAGAACCGGCTCCGGATCCTCCTGGAAATTGTCGGGCGCCAGCCACTGCGTTTCCTCCGTCACGAACTTCTCGAAGTACATCCAATGCAGCTTCGCGTATCGAAGCGCTGCCTGCCGCTCTGCATCGGTTAGATGTATCTCGCCGAGAATTGCGGGCCGGCTGAGCGCGAACGCGATGCTCGGGCTCGCGAACCAGGCGAGCACCAGCGGCAGCGTCCCCATGATGAACAGAAAACGTTCGTCCGAGGTCAAGGTGCCGCCCACCGTTACGTGAAAGCTGATGAGCGCACCCAGAACCAGACACAGTGCGGTAACCGGCCACATCTTGCGCCAGGTTTCGCGCTGGGATCCAACACCGAGCGCACGCTCGACCTGCGATGCGGTTTGCCACTCGAGAAGATTCCGGTGGCTGATGAATAGCCTGTAGAGCGTGCGGACGATCCCGTCAGCGGATACGACGGCCTGATGCGGAAG
>JAYWBE010000194.1:0-5764 GCA_043781715.1 Gemmatimonadaceae bacterium | reverse complement strand
TCGAGCGTCATCAGCCGTCCAAGCTCGCGCGATTCCGCATCAAGGATTGCGGCGGTTTTGCGCATGCGGCTCGCACGGTCCGCGAAGGAAGTGCAGCGGTGCTGTCGATAGGCGGCCGCGCCTCGGTCGAGTGCCTCGCCCACTTTCACCGCCGAGAACGGCTCGAAAGTGCGAAGAGTCTTTCCGGTCGCGGGATTTGTAGTCGATATGCTCATGATCAACAGCTTCGCTTCACGTAGCGTGCCGGAGGTCGCGTTTTGCGTGGCGACCGCACACCGAAAAAGGAAGCGGGACCACGAGGAACAGTTTCAGGCACATCTGATTTACATTGTTGTTCTATGCCCAAGAACAAAGTCTGCGTGCTGATGCTTTCGCTTTTAGCGCTCGCCGCTTTCAACGCCGCCTGTGGACAATCGCAGGTAAGCACCGTACAAAACCTGACTCAGCCCCCGGCAATTCGTCGTGAGTTCAGGGGAGTGTGGATCGCGTCGGTGCAAAACATCGACTGGCCTTCGCAGCCCGGGCTTTCGACGCAGGAACAGAAGGACGAGCTGTTGGGAATGCTCGATCGGGCCGCAGCTCTCCGACTGAATGCCGTAATTCTGCAGGTGCGTCCGGCCGCCGACGCGATGTACGCGTCACCCTACGAGCCATGGTCGGAGTATTTGACCGGGCAAATGGGCAGAGCGCCCAACCCGTGGTACGATCCGCTCGAATTCGCGGTGACCGAGGCCCACAGGCGTGGGCTCGAGCTGCACGCGTGGTTCAACCCCTACCGCGCGCGTCATCCGTCGTCGAGATCGGCGCCATCGCCAAATCATATCAGCGTCACGCACCCCGAGCTGGTGAAGCGATATGGAAGCATGCTGTGGATGGATCCGGGAGAGCCGGAGGTTCGCAACGAGACGATCCGCGCGGTGCTCGACGTCGTCCAGCGGTACGACATCGATGGCGTTCACATCGACGACTACTTCTACCCGTACAAGGAGAAGGACCGGCGCGGAAGGACCATTGAGTTCCCGGACGGAAACAGCTGGCGGAAATATCTCAGATCCGGCGGAACACTTTCGAGGGATGATTGGCGCCGGGCCAACGTCGACAGTCTGATTTACCAGGTGTACGTACGGATCAAGGCGGCAAAGCCGTGGGTGAAATTCGGAATCAGCCCATTTGGAGTGTGGCGGCCGGGGAATCCCCCGCAGATTGGAGGTTTTGATTCCTACGCGGAGCTTTACGGCGACTCGAGAAAGTGGCTCGTCAATGGATGGGCCGACTACTTTACGCCGCAGCTCTATTGGCCGACGACGCGCCCCGATCTGAGCTACCCCGTTCTACTGCAATGGTGGGTCGAGCAGAATTCAAAGGGCAGGCATATCTGGCCGGGCAACTACCTCGACAAAGTCACCGGCACTCCGAGCGGATGGCCCGCGCAGGAGCTGCTCGACCAGATCTCGATCACGCGTGCGCAGCACGGAGCGACGGGCAACGTCTACTTCAGCATGCGCTCGTTCATGTTCGGAAGAGACAGCCTCCCCGAGAAACTGGTGGCCGGTCCGTACGCGAGCAGAACGCTGGTGCCGGCATCCACTTGGCTGGACAGCATTCCGCCTCTTTCACCGGTCGTGCGCGTTGGTCGTGACGCCATAACCGGCGCGAGCACAGTGTCACTCCAACCTCAGGGGGCGGAGGCGACCTGGCTGTGGCTGATCAGGACACGCGTTGGAACGGACTGGACGACTGAAGTTCTTCCGGGACTCCAGCGCTTCTACATGATTCCGCGGATTACCGGCGGCGGTTTGGCGGATGAAATCGCAGTATCGGCCGTCGATCGAAACGGCAACGAAAGCGCCCCGGTCATGCTGGGGTTGATGTCTTCTCCCTGAAAAACAAAACTCCGCGCTGAGAGTGATACTCAGCGCGGCGTCCGATCACGATCTGGTGAGAATAGCGCTCAATTCACCGTGATCTGCTGTATCATGCCGGCGTCAACAGGAAATCGCGGCCTACTTGTCCTCGCGCTTGAGGGAGGTGGAGTTGATGCAGTACCGCTGGTGCGTCGGCCCGGGACCGTCCTCGAATACATGTCCCAGGTGCGCATCACATTTCGCGCAGAGCACTTCCGTACGCCGCATGAACAGGCTCCTGTCCGATTCAGTGCGGACGTTCTCGCCCGTGACCGGCTCGGTGAAGCTGGGCCAACCCGTGCCGGAATCAAACTTCGCGTCGGAATGGAAAAGGGGGGTTCCGCAGCAGACGCAGGTGTAGGTGCCCGGCTTCTTGCTGTCGTGGTACTCGCCGGTAAACGCACGCTCGGTGCCCTTCTGGCGCGCAATGCGGTACTGCTCCGGGGTGAGCTCCTTACGCCACTCTTCGTCGCTCTTCTCGATCTTGTCGCTCATCGTATCGCTCTCTGACCATCAAACAGGTGTGATTTCGCCGTCAATGCATCGCTAACCGCGCCGCCGAGGCGGAATTGTAAAAAATACACCATGTGTGGAATATCGGTATACAGCATCCTAGCTTCTGCTTAATCGTATGGAACGCCGATCGAGTCGAATGCGGAGCACGATTGTGCTCCTGGCGATGGGTATTGCGGGCTGCGTCCACAGCTCGGGCACCCTCCGTCAGGAGCGCCGCGTCAGCTACTGGGAAGCGCTGTCCGAGCTTCATCCGGCAGATGCGATCGCATCCGCGCGCACGCCTTCGGAAAAGGAGTTCGCCGAAGCTCTGGGGAATCTTATGTCCGGCGATCTGGAGAAGGCGGAGCAGCGTTTCGGAACGTTGCGTCGCTCGGCAACGGATTCCATCATCCGCGCCGCCTCCAGGGTGATTTACACGGCGACGCTCCAGTATCAGGAGAAGTGGGAGGCGCTGGCCGCACTGAAGAACGAGCCATCGCAGTCGAAGGCGGACCGCACCGACAAGGCGAGCATTGAGCTGTGGGCGGAGGCGTTCAGGAACGTTCCGCCTAAAACGTACACCTTTCGTTCGGCCTCGGCTCGCCTGCCGATGTCGGTATCAGCCGTGGGCACTCCCCTCGTTCCCGTAAAAATCGGCGGCAAGGTCTACAACTTCTGGCTGGATACGGGGTCCAGCCTGACCATGCTCTCCTCGGACGTCGCGCGCGATCTCAACATCGCGCCGATCGTGGCCGACACTCTGGAGATCGTCACCAGCACCGGTAGGGTGAAGGCAAATCCGGCGCTGATTCCCCAACTCGAGATTGGCCAACTGGTGGTTCGGAATGCACCGGCGATGGTCGTCGATGAATCGATGATGCAAATGAGCGAGCCAAGGCCGATCGCGCAGAGTTCACACGTGAAGATCGATGGCATCATCGGCTTCGACATCATAAGGCAGCTGGATATCGAGGTGGACTACAGCGAGAACAGCATGCGCCTTCGCGATCCGGCGACATCGAGACCGGACGCCGATCGCAACTTGTTCTGGGTCGGTCTTCCCGTCATAAGACTCACGAGCACCGACGGAATCCCGCTGCACTTCGGTCTGGACACAGGCGCCCAACTGACGTTCGTGACGGAGACGCTGCTCGACAAACTACAGATCCAGGCCGCGCGGATTGAGAGCCGTCGAGTGGGCGGCCTGGGCGGCGAAATATCTCTCCGCGCTCCCGTGCTACCAGATCTGCGCGTACTGGTGCGTGGATTCCCGATCCTGTTCAGGGGCGCGGTGGTTCGCGCCCCGGTCTATCAGGTTCTGGCTTCACTCGACGGAGTGCTCGGAGGCGATGTCTGGAACAGCGGAATCGTGCGGATCGACATGACGAACGGCGTTTTCGCGGTAAGGAGGCCGCGCCCCAACTAAGAATATGTTAGCTTGTTAGCTAACATGCCTCGATCCGGATCTTTCCCGATAGAATTCGCGGTCACACCGCGCTTCGATGTCTTCTACGCGCTGTACTCGCTCACGAGCAGCGCTCCAACTCAGATCGATCCCTGGAAGTCGAAAGCTCTCGCCCGCCTGCCTCGGGATTTTGCGCGCGTGGCAAAACGGGTCGCTCCGCTTCCGATTTTCTGGCCACTGTTGGCGGACGCCATCCAGAGCGTACCGGGCGAAGTGACGTTCGAGGAAGTCCTCTCCAGCATTCGCGGAATGCCGGCGGAGGATTTACAGAGGAACGTCCTCTCGGGAATCTTCCACGACCGGACCACAGTGGACTCGCTCGTCACGCGCGAAAAGAGCCTGAAGCAGGTGGTCACCGACGACAAGCTGCCGGGCGCCGAGCTGCTCGGGCATTTCGGGCTGCGGCCGTATAGCCAGAGCTCGCGTTCAGCGGGCGCGATTACAATGCTGCTCTCAAAGCCGAAGGCTTTCAGCAACGAGCTAGTGCTAGTGCTTCAGAAATTCTGGCAGAGCGGATTCCGGCACGACTGGTCAGCACTCGAGACTGACCTGCGCGCCGAATCGTTTCGCGTGAGGGGTATTTGTGAAGAGCGCTCCGCCGGGGATCTTGGACGCGAGCTGAATCTTCCGGTCACGTTCGATGACGACGCCAGGGAGATTCGCCAGAGGACCGGTTTGCCCATAGGCTACGACCGCGTTGATCGATGCTACGTGATTCCGTCCGCATTCAATGCGCGGCGATGGTGGGCGAAATACGAGACCACAACGCAGCGCGTTACCCTCTACTTCCCCATCACTACCGAGTCACAGGCACCCAACATGGTTGTGGAGGAAGATCGTAAGGCTAGCGACCTCCCAACTAAACATCATCGCCCAATAGACGTCGAGCATCCGGCAATAAACGCCGAGTCGGTTTTTCGAGCCTTGGGCGACACGACGCGATACGCGATAGCGTCGATCCTTGCTCGCACGCCTACGACTTCCGCGGACCTCGCCCGGAGTCTCAAGGTCTCCAAGCCGACGATAACCCATCACGTGCATGCGCTCCGATCAGCCGGGCTGATCACGGAAACGCCGAGTGGTGGATCGACCAAGCTCACCCTGAGCAGGGATACAGTTGCGGGCCTGTCTGGCGCGGCGATTGAGCAGCTGTTTTCGTCGACCGGCGACCTGGCGCTGGACACGACCCGGAAGCGGAGGAACACCTAGGCGCGCCGACCGCCAGCCGCGTCCCTACCCCCTCTCCCTGCGTCTGACCCCGGAACGATTCGGCCCCCCAGAAATCCGGGGTTTGGCTCAGGCGACCAAGGCCAAAAGAATCTTTTAAACCTTTTCGCCGTACGGTGACTCTAAGAAGGTAAGCGGCCGGATTGTTGTCTCTCCTGGCGCAGGATGAGAGCTACTGGTTGAGCTTGTAGGACGGGTGGGCCACCAGTAGCCAGCCCCGTACCCCAAAAGGGTACGGGGCTTTTTGCAAATGACGATGGAGAGAGTTGCTAGCGCGCGGCTGGCGGATCGGGATAGCCGGTGTCCATGATCGAGAGCCAGACGAACGACCGTTTCATGGGTACACCTCCTCTTGACGACCTAACAGATAGTAGTGCTGCCGCTAGTAGTGCTGCCGCACGTCCGCCACCACTTTCACCGCTTTGGCGCCGGGGATAGGTTTGCGGTTCGCGGCGGAACAGTCGCGCGCCTCATTCTGCTGGAGCGCACATGGCGGAAGTGTTCGGGCAGGAGCTGCTCGCGGGAAAAAATGCGATTGTCACCGGCGGTGGGAGCGGCATCAACTTCGCGATCGCTCGTCGTTTCGCTGAGAGCGGCGCGAAGGTCGCGCTGATAGGGCGAACGAAGGAGAAGCTCGATTTCGCTGCCGACGAGATACGGAAAGCCGGCGGCA